>JAFLJU010000035.1 GCA_022712835.1 Desulfobacteraceae bacterium | reverse complement strand
ACCTGCAAAGACGGCATCCCAGTTTTGGGTCTGCCGGGCTTCCTTTATTTCCCGGGTATAAATATAAAAGGTAATGGACAGCAGGGGGACGACATACCATTTGAGCATGGAAAGGTCTCGTAGACTGTTGAGAGCAATCATTGTAGCATCGGTCATGGAAAATCTCCTTAATGGAATAGGGTTAAAAGGTTCTTTTATTTAACTTTATCTTTATTTTTATAAGTATCTTACTTAATCTTTTTTTTGGGTTAACAGCCCCCGAAGGTTTAATTCAAGCGCAGTTGCAAATAGCTTTTTGGGAGAAGTCCGTTCTGCCTTAACATAGGTTTTGATCAAGAACATCATGTAAACGGAAAAGAGGTAGACCGTCACCTGGTCCACATCCATGGGGTAAAAGCATTTTCGTTCTACTCCTTGTTCCAGAATCTGCCTTAGGATTGCCATGGCCGCCTGGTTGACCTCGGAAAATCGGTCTTCTTTTGGGGAGAGGGTGAAAATATCCGGGTCATTCATGATCACCCGACGAAGGGGTGCATTTTTTTCAATATAGGCCAGGGCGGAAACGGCCATGGTTTGAAATTGATCAACGGGGTCTGTTTTTTTATCCACCGCTTTCTTTACATAGTCCTGCCATTGGGTCAGGGCATGGGCAATGGTTAGTTCATAAAGCTGTTTTTTGTTTTTCACATAAAAATACAGGTTTCCCTTGGTCATGGAAAGCTTGTCTGCTACGTCTTCCACCGTGGTTTTCTTGTATCCATAATTGGCAAACAATTCCAGGGAAGCTTGGTAGAGAGCTGGGTATTTTTCAGTTTTAATGGTCATATCCACCGTTTTAAAAAATTGAATTATTTAACGTTTTGTTCAGTTTTCTAGTATATTTACTGAAGGGTATTGTCAATGTTTTTTCAAAATTTTTTCAAATTAAGATTTGCTTAGAACCTGAAATTTATGTAAGTTTATGGATACTATATTTTCTTAACACATTTCTCATTCTTAAATTCGGAGGTTTTTTTAATGCCAATAGAATTAAGAAAAACACAATGACATTGAGCCGATGTACTGTTTGCGGTCTGCCTATCACATCAAAACCTGAATGGGATGATATCCAGTTCAATAACACATATTGGGCGTCATTCAAACTGATTGGCGATAGCATTTTATGGTCCATACCCCGGGGCAATAGCGGTGCCAAGGGAATCCAAAGATTTTTTAACGCGCGGGAACGCATATTAAAAGACACAGGCCTGTTTAATCAACCCCACGTTGAGATAAAAGATTATTCACATACCATAGGTCATGCGACAAATGCTGCTCGTCAGCAATTCATAGAATGTATGAAGATAGAAAGGGATCGAAACTGGCTAAAAGGGTATGTAGGTTACAATGCGTCTTTGCCAGTAAAACTCAGGATCAATGTTGGGAAAAGACTTTACCGGCTCACGTTCCCCCTTAAACTTGTGAATTGCTATGAAGATGCGGTCGCACTCGCGGTTAATTTAGTGAAACCAACGGGGGGAAACGGTGTTAAAAACGTCAGAAATAGAAGCTGGTTGCTCGAGCTTGAAGGGTATTCAGCAAAATTTGAGCTTATTGGCGATGACACCCTCTATAATAACGCTGAAGGTGTTCTTAGAGCCGAGTGTGTTGATCCTTTTTTCAAGTTTTATGAACAGGTATTGTCCGAAGCAGGATTGATATCAAAAAAACCATATTTTAGAATTGTTAATTGGAAAAATCTTCAAAGAACTGCCTGGTCCGCCCGAAAACTGTATATCAACAGGATGACCCGATTAAACAAAGAAATTCCCTGCCGGTATTCAGTCCTGTATGGTCTGAACGGATTTATGAAAACCCTTGTCAACTCTTCGAGGATGTTTTCACCCAGTTTAAACTGGTTGTAGCAGATGATTTTGAAAGTGCCATGGCTCTGATTGAAAAAGAAAAGGATCAGCTAAACAGCTCTTTGTCGCTTCATAGGGAACCGCTTAGATTTGCTACGGATGAAACGGTCAGGATAGATCATATAAATCAGCTTTTAGCATTTATCGGCAGGCTTAACTGGGATACAAACGGCATTGAGATAGAGGAGAATGAAAGACCCATTTCCGAAGAATTTTTGCCGTTGTATCAATCAATCTCCCTGATTAAACAGGATTTTGATGGGATTTTGCAGGAAAAAACATCGGCTCAAAAACAGCTTAAACAGAGTGAAAAAAAATATCGAACAATTATTGAGAGCATTAATGACGGTTACTATGAGGTGGATCTTCATGGGAAAATCACTTTTTGCAATCATGCCTTATCCAAGCTTTTGGGGGTTTCAAAAAAGAAGTTGGCAGGTATGAATTTTCGGCAATTTGCAAATCGTAAGAATTATGTTAAAATTGTTCAATATTTCAAACATTTTTATGAAACCGGAGAATCCGAAAGTGTTCTGGAGTGGGAGCTTGAAAAAAAAGACGGCAAAAAAATCTTTGTGGATACATCCGTTTCACTGATCCAAGACAATGAATCGAAACCCCAAGGATTCAGGGGTATGGTAAGGGATATCACAGACCGTATTCAGTCAGAAAATAAAATACTTGAAACCAGTAAAGACCTTGAAAACCTCAATGATGAGTTGGAAGTGGCGATAGAGCGGTCGAATAAGATGGTTGCCGAATCTGCCATGGCATACCTTGAACTTGACCAGATATTTCGGGCTTCTACGGAAGGAATCTGGGTTGTCAGCCAATCCTTTGATATCTTTCGGATCAATAAGATGTTGTTGAGCATTATTGGAAAAACTCAGGAGGAAATTAAAGGGAAAAAATGCTACGAAGTGTTTCCTAACCCACTTTGTCATACCAATGAATGTCCGGTTTGTTACATTATTGAAAATTGCGAACCCAGGATGGAGAGGGATTTTGAAATCTGTCTAGGCAAAGATGTGATTATTCAGTTTATTATGTCAGCGTTTCCTTTCCGGGATGTTGAAAATGAAACCATCGGAGTTGTGATAGGGCTTAAAGATATAACAGAACGCAAAAATGCAGAAGCCCTCCATGGCGAAAAAATAAAAGCAGAGGCCGAGAATATTGCCAAAAGCGAATTTTTAGCAAATATCAGCCATGAAATGAGAACTCCTTTAAACGGTGTCATTGGCATGGCAGAATTGATCCAGAAAACAAAATTAGATGATAATCAAAAAAATATATTTGACACCATCGTAAACGAAGCAAGGGCTCTGATCGGGATCATTAACAATGTCCTGGATTTTTCAAAAATTGAAGCCGGTAAATTTGAACTTGAAAATATCGGTTTTGAACTAGGATATTTGATAGAAGATATATCCAAAAGTATTGCCGTTCGGGCGCAACAACGAAAATTGGAATTGATCTCTTATATCGCTCCGGATCTGCCGAGGTGGTTATTGGGTGACCCGGGACGACTCCGTCAGATACTGATGAATCTGGCCGGGAATGCCTTAAAATTTACCCGCAAGGGCGAGATACTGATTACGGCACAAAAACAAAAAGATTTAGGGGAAACCGTGGCCATATTATTTTCTATAAAAGACACAGGTATCGGTATTCCTCTGGACAAACAGAAAAGCATTTTCAACAGTTTTACCAAGGTAGATGGGTCCATAACAAGAAAATATGGAGGAACCGGCTTAGGAACCACCATTTCCAAACAACTTGTTGAACTGATGGGTGGTAAGATTGGCTTTAAGAGTCAGGAGGGAAAGGGAAGCAATTTTTCTTTTGTGTTGGAATTTAAAAAATATAAAAATTTGAACATTAAACAAGGGGTGGAGAGTGTAAAACTTCGGAGCTTACGAATCTTGATTGCCACAGGTAATAAACGTATCGGAGATGTTCAATCTCGATACCTGAAGACATGGGGGTGCCATCCTTTTTGGGTTAAGACCGGAGAAGAGTCGTTGCAATCCCTTCAAAATGCCATATTGGAGGATCGGCCTTTTGATATTGCGATTATAGATACGTTGTTAGCTGAAATGACGGGATTTGAGCTGGCAGAGGATATCAGAAAAACAAACTCCATAAAAAGCATTCCCATCGTATTAATGACATCAGTGGGTTGGATAGGGGACGGTAAGCTGTGCAAGTATCTAAACATTAACGGATATTTGACTAAACCTGTGGGTATGGAAGATTTGAAAAAAACCATAAAACTCGCGCTGGGATTGTTAAAGAAAGAGAAAACAGGAAAGTCTACCCCTTTGATAACGCGGCATACCTTAGCGGAGACCCAGGAAAAGGACATTCAAATTTTATTGGCAGAAGACTATCCCACCAATCAACAGGTGGTATTGGGATACCTAAGCGATTCAGGGTATAAGGTGGATCTTGCTGAAAACGGGCTTGAGGCCGTGAATATGTACAAGGCAAAAGCCTATGATATTGTTTTGATGGATATTCAGATGCCGGTGATGGGTGGATTTGAAGCCACCAAACTTATTAGAGAATATGAAGAAATATCAGGAAAGCGCACGCCTATCGTCGCCATGACTGCGCATGCCATGGGTGGATATAAGCAATTGTGTCTTGATACAGGCATGGATGACTATATTTCAAAACCGCTGTTAAACAAAGATTTCTTTGCTGTTTTAGACAAATGGACAAGAGGGGATGACAATTATAAAAAGGTTAAACACGATCTATCAGGCACGACAATTCCAGACAACATCCGTATAGAATTGAGTGACCAGATATCTGATTTGCCAGGTGTTTTTAAATCAGAATCTTCCGATCCTAGTCCCATGAATTATGAAAAGGCACTTTTGGAATTCATGGGGAAAAAAGAGATCCTGGATAATGTTATTCAGGTTTTTTTGGATAGTGCACGAGAACAGATCAAAACTCTTCGCCTGGCACTCAGTGACAAGGATATCGCCTTGCTACAAAACCAGGCCCATACCATTAAAGGAGGCGCCGCAAATTTGACGGCAAACGAACTTTCAGGCTTGGCATTTGAACTTGAAAAAATGGGTAAATCCGGAAACCTGAAGGGTGGCAGTGATATTCTGGATAAATTTGAAAATGAATTTTCACGACTGGAATTCTATGTGGGGGGTAAAATTCAATGAAATGTCTGATTGTGGATGATGATTTTATTTCCAGGACCAAAATGATGGCCATCATGGAAAACCATGCAATATGCCGAATTGCCAAGAACGGCCTTAGCGCCCTGACTTTATTTAAAGAGGCCTTGGAAAAAAACCATCCCTTTACGCTCATTTTTCTGGATATTAAAATGCCGGATATGGATGGCACAGAGGCGCTTCTTAAAATACGACAGATAGAAGAGGAAATGGACCTTCCCAAAGAGAAACAGGTGAAAATTATTATGGTGTCTTCCCATTCAGATAAAGATTATATTATCACCTGCCTTCAGGCTGGTTGCAATGATTATATTATCAAACCCTTTGATTTGAATGCTATCATGGAGAAGCTTGATAAGCTGGGGATTAAACTAAAGGATGACTTTTTAAACGGCAAAATTAATCCAGTGAAAAATGACAATCCCTTTTTACAAAAATGGGAAGAAAAACGAACAAAAATACTTGTTGTTGATGATGATCACATCAGCAGGCTAAAGATGCAGGCCATTATGGAAGACTTTGGAGAATGCCATGTCGCAAAACGAGGTGGAGATGCCCTGAAATTGTTCAAAAAGGCCTTTGATGGTCATGTCCCATTTGATCTGATCACTCTTGATATTGCCATGCCGGATATGGACGGAACAGAAGTGCTGTATGCCATTCGGGAAAAGGAAAATAAAAATAAGATTTCCAAACAGGACCAGGTAAAAATTATCATGGTAACCTCCCATTCCGATAAAGGACATTTGATGACCTGCATCCAGTCAGGCTGTAATGACTTTATTGTCAAACCCTTTGATGTCAATTCGATCATAAAAAAAATCGACCGTATTGGAAGGGGAAATTTTCCAGGATAGGAATTGTGTTTCTACTCATTCCACCCAGACCGGTCAAACGGGTAGAAACAGGACCGGATTTCCGATTTGTAAAATGTTAAGTTTGTTGACAAATCCATTAAAAATCTATAATAATTTTATTCTTTTAATATATATGTCGCTATTTTTTTTGGGATAGGGGCTGGCAGACAGTTAGCAGAATTTAAGGATAAAAAATTATAGTGAGCACCAATAACGTCGATCCCAATAGCGTAGATCCAAACAACCCAGGCAGATGTAAATCAGATACAAATAACTCTGACATATGCACCAGTGATACAGAAAATGTCGAAATCCTGGCAGCCTTGGAAACCTGTATTCCGCTTCTGGAAAAGTTAGCCGATCAGTCCGAGCTTCTGACTCTCTTGTCCGAGTCCAAGCGCATAGCTTTGATAGCGGCCGCCGGAAAAATATCCAGGCCCGACAAAAAAGAGATTAAAAAGCGGAACAAGGACCGAAAAACGCAAAAACGAAATGCCATTGTGGAAAAAGAACGTCGCCTCCGGGCTGGCACCGGGATTAGGCGTGCCCGTGAGGATGCTGTTTTTATGGCCCCCCAGCAAATTTGCGGCCCAAAACCTGTTACAAAAGAAAGCGAACAGACCCTGGAGACGCCCCGGAACTGTTATGTATGCAAGGCTGAGTTTAAAACCCTCCACCATTTCTATGATACCATGTGCCCGGAATGTGCAGAGTTCAATTATCAGAAACGATTTCAGGCCGCATCTTTAGAGGGGCAGGTGGCATTGATCACCGGCTCTCGTCTTAAGATTGGCTACCAGGCCACGGTGATGATGCTAAGGGCTGGGGCAAAGGTGATTGCCACCACCCGGTTTCCCAAGGATTCTGCTTTGCGGTTTTCCCGGGAATCTGATTTTTCTGATTGGGGGCATCGGCTCCAGATTTACGGGCTGGATCTTCGGCATACTCCCAGTGTGGAGCTGTTTTGCGATTATATTGCAGATACCTACCAGCGGCTGGATATCTTGATCAACAATGCTGCCCAGACTGTCCGGCGGCCCCCGGGGTTTTATGCCCATCTCATGGAGAATGAAGCAAAGGGTGTGTCCCAGTTGCCAACAGATGCCCAGACGCTATTAGGAGAGTACCAAACCTGTATCTCCCAATTGGAATATGGTGATTCAGTCAATCTTGGGGATGAGAAAGCCCTGCCCGTGTCCTGGAACGGTACCGCTCCTGGGGTGGGGTTGCGCATGTCTGCCCAATTGTCCCAGATTCCCTATTCCTATGATCATTCTTTGGATGTGCCCGCGGTTTTCCCGGCGGAAAGGCTGGATGCAGATCTCCAGCAGGTTGACCTGCGCAAGACCAACTCCTGGCGGTTGCGCCTGGGGGACATCCAGACATCTGAAATGCTGGAAATTCAGCTGGTTAATGCCGTGGCCCCCTTTGTTCTGTGCAATCGCTTGGCCGATTTGATGAAGCAGGATTATACCGGACAAAAACACATGGTCAATGTTTCTGCCATGGAAGGTAAGTTTTTACGGTTTAAAAAAGGCAGCCGCCATCCCCATACCAATATGGCCAAGGCTGCTCTGAATATGCTTACCCATACCGCAGCTTCTGATCTGGCCAAATACGGGATCTTTATGAATGCCGTGGACACGGGCTGGGTCACCGATGAGGACCCTGCCATTTTGGCCAAACTCAAAGAGGATCGTCATGATTTTCAGCCCCCTTTGGATATTGTGGATGGGGCTGCAAGGATCTGTGATCCCTTTTTCCACGGAATTCTCACGGGAAAACACTGGTGCGGTAAATTTCTAAAGGATTACTTTCCCATCGACTGGTAGAAAGAGAGCCATTGGTGTTGCCAGAATCCCCCGGAAGTCTTTTCAAGGGAACATGGCGTGAATGAAATTTAAGTCAGGATGTTTTTTCTGTAAGGATAGGGCCGGTTACCATCATCGGCGATGCTTCAATCTCCTGGGCTGACATCAAACTGACCACTCTTTCAAATGAGCTTAAAATCATGAGTTGTTCCCAGTCTTTGATTTGGGAAAACCGATGGGTGAATGTCTTTTGCAAGAGGGGGGGGAGTCCTTTGATGATTTCTTTTCCGGCTTCTGAAAGAGAAAGACTCACCGACCGCTTGTCGTCTTCCCGTTTTATGCGTACGAGATACCCTTTTTTTTCAAGGCGCTTGGTAATGTCTGTGACGGTTGCCTGGCTAAGGCTTGTGATTTTTGACAGGGGCGTAACAGAAATTTTATCCTGCTTTGAAATTTCCTGAAGTACAATCAGCTGGGGTCCTGTTAATCCAAAGGACTTATTGAGCATTCTGGAATGAATATCAATTGCCTGTATGATTTTCCTGAGAGAAATCAATAACTCTCTGCACCGTTGTTCGTCTAATCCGTTCATTAGCCTTGTTCCAATTTTAAAAATATATCATGGGGTACCTTTATATAGTGATCCTACTCTATTTTCGGTAACAGATCAATATAGAGATCAATTTTTCGAAATTTAAACAAAGTATTCTAAGTATATTTTAAGATAACAATTTCATATGAATTCATTTAAAGCCTTGTTGCGAAAGGATTCAACTGAATGCTTGAATCCTTCCGGCCTCTGCTGAGTTGACAAAGTGCATTGTGTACGATACATTAAATTTTCTTTGACTTCAGAAGGAGGTCTTTTACTCGTTTGTCTGTTTGTTTTTTGACAAACAATAAAAGGAAAATGAATGGATAAAATAGAAATACAAAATTTATATAAAATTTTTGGGCCTGATCCTAAAACTGCCATTTCAATGCTCAAACAAGGCCATGATAAGAACGCGGTTCTTGAAAAAACCGGAATGAACGTTGGGGTGAATGATGCCAGTTTTACCATAAAAGAGGGTGAAATCTTTGTTGTGATGGGTCTTTCAGGGTCCGGCAAATCTACGCTTGTGCGAATGCTGAACCGGCTTATTGAACCCTCCAGCGGCAAGGTGCTTATCAATGGTAAGGATATAACGGCGATGAAACCCGAGGATCTGGTTCGTTTCCGCCTGAATCATATGAGCATGGTCTTTCAATCCTTTGCCCTGATGCCCCACATGACCGTTCTTGAAAATGCAGCATTTGGCCTGGAACTTGCCAAGGTTGAGGCGACAAAAAGAAAAGACCGGGCCATGGAAGCCCTTGTTCAGGTCGGGTTGGAAGGATGGGAAGATCAATATCCCAATCAGCTCAGCGGGGGAATGCAGCAACGGGTAGGGCTTGCCAGGGGACTTGCAGTTGATCCTGATATCATGCTTATGGATGAGGCTTTTTCTGCCCTGGATCCCCTCATTCGGACGGAAATGCAGGATGAGCTGCTCAAACTCCAGGATAACTCCAAGAGAACCATTGTCTTTATTTCCCATGACCTGGATGAAGCCTTGAGAATTGGCGATCGCATTGCCATCATGGAAGGTGGGCGCGTGGTCCAGGTGGGATCTCCCGAAGAGATTTTGCAGAACCCGGCAGATGATTATGTGCGGGCATTTTTCAGAGGGGTTGATCCTACCACTGTGATCTCGGCGGGAGATATTGTAAAGGATTCACAGCTGACCATTATTAAAACAAAGCTCGGTGGAATTCGTTCTGCCCATGAACTTTTGAGTTCAAAGGATAGAGATCATGCCTACGTCCTGGATTCCCACCATCGATATCTGGGTATATTGTCTGCGGAAAATCTTCGAGAGGCCATTGATAAAAACCGGACGGATCAGTCCATTGAAACCTGTTTCATAAAGGACGCCAGAGTGGTGAGCGCTGATGACTGCATGCAGGAGATCCTCTCGGAAGTGGCTTCCAGGACCTGGCCCATACCGGTTGTGGATGACAATAATCGTTACCTGGGTGTGGTCTCAAAGAACCGGTTTCTTAAAACCCTTCACAAATCAGATCAGAACGACAACTAAGGGTATTGCGCAAATACCAAAGGACATAACCATATGTTTGAAGATAAAATGATTCCCCTGGATGCTTGGGTAACAAGCCTTGTTGACTGGCTTGTGGAGAATCACAGAGAATTTTTCCAATTGCTCAAATGGCCGGTTGATAAGACCTTAAACGGTCTTGACATGGGGTTAAATGCCCTGTCCCCTGTGGTTGTTATTCTGGCAATTGCCCTTCTTGCCTGGCGTTTTTCCGGAAAGGGTCTGGCTGTTTTTTCCATTGCGGCCATGGTTTTTATCGGGTTGCTCGGTTTCTGGGAGGATACCATGACCACCCTGGCCATGGTGCTGTCCTCTGTATTGTTCTGCACTCTTGTGGGCATCCCCCTGGGGATTGCCGCCGGGCGAAGTGACCGGTTTGACAAGGTGCTCAGGCCGTTTCTGGATGCCATGCAGACGACTCCTTCCTTTGTGTATCTGGTCCCCATTGTCATGCTGTTTTCCGTTGGAAACGTGGCCGGGGTGCTGGCAACCATTATCTTTTGTATGCCGCCCATTATCCGGCTGACAAGTCTTGGCATCCGACAGGTTCATCCGGAACTTGTGGAGGCCGCGCTTGCCTTTGGTGCCAATCAATGGCAGGTGCTGTTAAAGGTTCAGGTGCCCCTTGCCATGCCGACCATTCTGGCAGGTCTTAATCAAACCATTATGATGGCCCTTGCCATGGTGGTGATAGCAGCCTTGATCGGTGCTGGCGGACTTGGGTCTCCCGTGGTTTTGGGACTGAACTCCCTTGACATTGGGCTGGCCGTAACTGCCGGACTCAGTATTGTTCTGCTTGCCATGGTATTGGACCGGGTTACCCAGTCCATGGCAGGAAAAAGTAATAATAGATAATTAATAGTAGGTAATTAATAACAGATAATTAATAACGTTAATTTAACCATAGGAGGATGTATGAGTATTTTAAAAAAAGTTTTACTTGTGTTGTTATTTGGCATCATGGTAACGGTTTCAACAGCCTTTGCATCGGCGGATAAACCCGGAGAAGGCGTGACGGTCAAGCCTGCAAGGGCCACCTGGAATACCGGTTTTTTCCAGGAAGCCATTGTAAGACAGGGACTTGAAGCGCTTGGATATAAGGTAGAAAAAGTCAAGACTCTTACAAATCCCATTTTTTATAAGTCATTGGCTTTGGGCGATTTGGATTATTGGACAAACGGATGGTTTCCCATGCACAATGCCCAGCTGCCTAAAAACTTTTATGATGTGGCTGACACAATTGGCTATGTCATGAAAGCAGGCGGTCTTCAAGGATACCTGGTCTCTAAAAAAGAAGTCGAAAAATTCAATATCAAGTCATTGGATGATTTTAAACGCCCTGAGGTTAAAAAAGCCTTTGATAGAAATGGCGACGGCAAAGCGGATTTGACGGCTTGTCCTCCGGGCTGGGGCTGTGAAGGCGTTATTGCACATCACATGGACGTTTATAATCTTGGGGATGATATCAATCCGGTTAAAGCTTCCTATGAGGCCGGTATGGCCTCTGCTCTCGGGTCATTTAAGGCAGGCGAGCCTGTCTTTTTCTATACATGGACGCCCAACTGGACCGTTTATAAACTTAAACCTGGTAAGGATGTCATGTGGATTAATGTTCCTAAAATTATCCCCAACGATGCCCAAAAACCTGCCGTTGATCGCATGACACAATCTGGGATTGTCGGGGCAGTGAGCAATCCCGTAAAACTTGGGTTTGTTGTTGCCGATATTCGTGTTGCGGCCAATAAAAAGTTTATGAAAAAAAATCCGGCCGCCAAAACATTCCTTGAGAATTTTACGATTTCCCTGGCAGATGTTAGTGCCCAGAATACAAAAATGAGTGAAGGCGAAAAATCCCAAAAGGATGTGAACCGCCATGCATCAGAATGGATTGCCCAAAATCAAGCCCAGTGGGACAAGTGGCTTGGACAGGCAAGAGATGCTGCCAAGTAAGACTGTTCACTAGTAGAATTTTTTCCATCATCCCTGGTTGGCATTACGCTGATCAGGGATGTTTTTTTATTACTCTTTTCATTAATAAACTTTTCTCTGGGAGAATCCTTTGCCCAGAACATTAAAGGTGTTTTCCGTGATAAGGAAGGCATCGGGGTCAATACCAAAGACCACCTCCTCGATGCGTTTGATCTGAAAGGTATTGACAATGGTGAGGATGATATCCTTGCTTTCTCCGGAATAGGCACCTTCTCCTTTTAAAAAGGTGGCACCCCGGTTGAGTTTTTTAATGATTGCATCGGCAATGGGCCGGGGATTTTTAGAGATGATAATGACCATTTTTCGTTGGTTGAACAGGGTCATGCAAGATTCAATGACCTGGGAAGCAATATAGCTTGTGGCCACGGAGTAGAGAATCAAATCCGTTTCCATGGTGCCGAAACTGAAGAGAAAGAGAACAACGCTGAAGAAAAAATTATAGGTCCCGATACGGATACCCAATTTCTGGTTAAGCAAAATGGAGATGATGTCATTGCCTCCGGAAGATCCAAGGGATCTGAAAACCATACCGGCACCTGCGCCAAAGACTATGCCGCCGGCCAGGGATCCGCTATTTCAATCTTGAAATTGGTAAGATCAAGGGTAATTGTCAGAACAATCATCCCGTAAAGACTGTAATACAAAAACCGTTTGCTGATAAATCTCCAGCCAATAATAAAGACGGGAATATTTAAGAGCAGAAACCACACCCCCGGACTAAATGCGCCGAAATAATAGAGCAGTAAAATACTCAGACCTGAAAACCCGCCGATTATCATTCCGTGGGGAATGATAATGGATTTAAGCCCCACGGCAAGGATGAAACTG
>JAFLJU010000495.1 GCA_022712835.1 Desulfobacteraceae bacterium | reverse complement strand
GCATCCACGCCTGTTTTTTCTCCTGCCTGGTAGAAAAACACATCACAGGACTGTGCAATGGAATCCACCACATTTATTTCCCCGTGTCCGTGCCGATTCCAGCAATGATATCTACGATTTCCAAATTTATAGTACCCCTGGCAAAAAGAGGTAGTGTTCCGGTCAATCACCTTTTCTTCCAAGGCGGCAAGGGCAGTGATGATTTTATAAGTGGAGGCCGGGGGATACTCGGCCTGAATCGCTTTGTTATTCATGGGCCTGCCAGGATTGGACATCAAGTCCTGCCATTTCTTAGTGGATATCCCACCAATAAAATCATTCTGATCAAAACCAGGGGCACTTGCCATAACCAAAACATCACCGTTGGATGGATCAATAGCCACCACGGCACCATCATTTTCCCCAAGCAACCTTTCTGCTGTTTGTTGCAGTTCAAGATCAATGGTCAAGTGTAGATCATTTCCAGAAATAGGCTCAACAGTTTTCAACACCTTGATCACCCTCCCGTTAACGTCCACCTCTATCTGACGCCCCCCTCTTGTCCCCTGTAAGAAAGATTCAAAACTTTTTTCAATTCCGTAACGCCCGATGGAATCACCAGACCTTACATTGGGATACCGACCGCTTTTAAGTTCCTTACGATTAATCTGCCCCAGATATCCTAGAAGGTGGGACGCCGTCTTTTCATTGATATAGTTCCGGGTGGGTTCTATATCAATATGAATTCCCGGCAAATCAAATTTATGGGCCTCCACAATGGCCAAAAGGTCCCTTGAAATATCCCGTTTCAATGTCAATGGCTTATAAAAAGCAGCGTCTCCTGCCTTTGTGATACTCTCCATTAACTCTTCATAGGGGACATCGATCAAGTCGGCAAGCTTTCCTATGGTCTCCTTGACCGAATGGGCATCTTCCAAAACAATATTCAAGTCAAAGGCAGGACGATTTTCCACTAATAGGGTGTGATTTCTGTCATAGATGAGCCCACGGGAAGACTTGATGCTTTTAAGCCGGACACAATTGGTTTCGGAAAGGCGACGGTATTCTTCCCCTTTAATCACTTGAAGATAGACCAGCCTTAAAAACAACATGGCAAAAACCATCAGGATACAGAGGCTTGCCCCCATAAGTCGCTGCTTTATCCACTCCCGATCCGCATTTTTATTTAAGTTACTCACATCAACCCCTAAACCTATGGGTAAATTGTTTTCCCAACATTTTTATAAGATATATCCAGTTCCGGTAAAGTTGATTTATCACCCAGACACCGGGTGGGATGAACACCCCTCCCCAAATTAGCTGCCAGGCCATCGATGTAAAATCCTTGAGGCCAATAGCATTTCTGCCCTGTTCAATAAATACGGAAAACAGGATCAATCCCTGCTGGACGAGAACAGATGCCAGGCTGATAATCAGGATAAAAATAACACTGCGCTGAAAGACAAATTGTTTAAACAATTGGACGATCAGATAAATCCACAGATATGAAAAAATATGATGAGAAAATGCCACTCCGGAAATGCTGTCCATCAAGGCGCCAATAAGAATAATCGTCAGGATTACGGAATAATGGGAATAAACCAGACTTAAAAAAATGATATTCATGATCATCAGATCAAAACACTGGGCGAACCAGAAAAAAGAAGGAAAAATCACGGATTGTAGAATAATCAGAGAGATAGTAAGAATGACAAAAAATAGAATGTTCATGTGAGAATTCTTGAAAAATTATTTATCATTTATAAATACAAGCACGTCTTCAAGCTTATCAAAGTCAACACTGGTCTCAATGGTAATATCCTGAAACAACTGGGAATGTGTCGTTTTAACATCCAGAATCCTGCCAATTTTCAATCCCTTGGGAAATACCTGATCAAGCCCCGATGACACAATCATCTCCCCTGCCTTTATTTCATCTTTTCTCAAGGCATAAACAAAGGTACATTTATCCAGATTATTTCCCTTGACCATTCCTCTGACCCGGGTATTTTGAACCAGGGCATCCACAGCAGAATTGCGATCCGTGATCAGCAGGACCCTGGAAGAACTTGCAGATACGTTAATGATTTGCCCCACAATCCCTTCAGACACCAGTACTGGAAACCCTTTGATAACGCCGTCTGCATCTCCTTTGTCGATGATAATGCTTTTGAAAAAGGGAGACGGATCCCTTGCAATTACCTGGGCGGCCACGTAGGTATCCGGAACAGAGCTTGTAAAATCCACAAATTTTTTCAAACGTGAATTTTCCTGTTCCAACTCCTCGTATCGATTTTGGATTTCCATGGCTTGGGACAGCCGGGCCTTGAGTTCGATATTTTCCTTAACCGCCAAAACCGCCATAAAATAGGTTCTCCAGATGGATTCCGTAAAACCGATCGTTTTGCTCACCATCAGTTGAAAGGGAGAGGTTAAGGAAATAGCAAGTCTCTCAATACTGCTGACCGGAAGGGATTGGCGACTGGTCAATGTGATCACAGTAAAATTGACTGCAATAAACAATGCCACCCCAATGAAAATAAACATTTTCCGTGAAAACATTAAATTAGTTTATGACCACTTCTCTTAAAATATCTATATTATCAAGGACTTTACCACACCCCAATGCAACTGTTGATAAGGGATCATCGGTTACCACTATGGGAAGTCCGGTCTTTTCCTTGAGCAATTTATCAAGATTTTTCAGGAGCGCACCGCCCCCGGTCAGGACAATACCCGAATCCACAATATCAGCAGCCAATTCAGGAGGAGTCTGTTCCAGGGCAATACGAACAGTTTCAACAATGGCATCAATCTGTTCTGAAATGGCAACCCTCACTTCTTCGGAATCAATGGCCAGAATTTTGGGAATACCGGAGACAAGATCCCTTCCCTTAACCTCAATGGTCTCAATATTTTCAGGGTCCGGGTAAGCGTTCCCAATGGTTGTTTTGATAATTTCTGCTGTCCGTTCACCAATAAGCAGGTTATATTTTCGTTTGATATGCTGACTTATGGAGGCATCCATTTTATCTCCGGCAACCCGGAGCGATTGTGTATAAACGATACCGGCAAGGGAGATAACCGCCACTTCCGTGGTTCCGCCGCCAATGTCCACCACCATATTACAAGTAGGTTCGGTGATGGGCAACCCGGCACCAATGGCGGCTGCCATGGGCTCCTCAATAAGGAAGACTTCCCTGGCGCCTGCAGATTCTGCAGATTCCCGAACGGCCCGCTTTTCTACCTGGGTAATCCCGGATGGTACCGCAATAATAATTCTCGGGCGCACCAGGGTTCTTCGATTATTATGAACCTTGCGGATAAAATGCTTTAACATGGCTTCCGTGACTTCAAAATCTGCAATCACGCCGTCTCTCATGGGACGGATGGCCACAATATTGCCCGGCGTTCTGCCAAGCATCCGCTTGGCTTCCACTCCAACAGCCAACACCTTGTTTTTTGAACGCCCGTCAGTTCTGACTGCAACAACAGAAGGCTCGCTCAACACGATTCCTTTTCCTTTTACATAAACAAGTGTGTTCGCAGTTCCAAGATCAATGGCAAGGTCATTTGAAAAAGCGCCCAGCATAGAATCAATTATAAAGTTCATTTCACCTCTTTAAAAAAAATATTTTTTATAGTTAACACAACTAACGTATATTAACACAATTTTGCAGATATCACTTTGAAAGGTATTTGCTAACAAAAATGACCGTTTTTTACAAGACTAAAAATTTTGAAACAACATAATAAATCAACCAAATGTCATGGAAGCCAGGTCATGGAGCTTCGGGCGAAAGAGTTTGATTTTCTGATTGGCCCGGGAGGGATGAACCCGGTTCGTTAATAAAATGACGATCAACCCTGAATTTGGATCCAACCAAAAAGAGGTGCCGGTAAATCCCAAATGCCCGACCGAATCGCAAGAAAAAAAACGGCCAGCAGATGAATCTAATTTTGATGGGGTGTCAAAACCCGCCACGTAATCCCGGTTTTTTTCTTTTCGGACAAAAGATGCCAGAATCTGCTGGTCCAGGACAACGGCTGTCCCTTGGGTAAGGGCTGTTAGTATTTCACAGCAGAGGGTGTGGATGGATATGGCATCCCCGAAAAGTCCGGCATGCCCCTCTATACCACCGGCAGCCCAGGCATTGTCATCTTCTACTTCGCCGGTCAAGGTTTTCATGCGCCAGGGACAAGCTTGGGTAGACACCAGACGACTTGCTTTCATAGGCTTTCCCTTAAGGTCCATGAAAAACAGATCGGAAATCCCAAGAGGCCCATATAGGTGATCCCGGACAAAAAAATCCAGTCTTTGACCACTAATGGTCTCAATCACCCAGGCAAGAAACATGTATCCCAGATCACTATAAACCTGTTTATACCCAGGGGCAGCTTCCAGGGGTTCTT
>JAFLJU010000540.1 GCA_022712835.1 Desulfobacteraceae bacterium | reverse complement strand
TCCATTCTTGAAGAACTCCTAAGCTTTGGGCTGAGGATTGAACCTTTCGGAGGGACCACCTTTGTGGTGAAAGCTATTCCCATTCTTTTGGAGGGAAGAGATTTAAAGGCGCTCGTTTTGGGTATAATTGAAACCTTTATGGAAGAGCGGGTTTTAAATGAGAGCTGGCAGGATGCCTGTCTCATCTCCATGGCTTGTCACGGAGCCATACGGGCAAATAAACCGATGAACCACCCGGAAATGGTGCGCCTGTTGGAAGACTTAGAAAAATGTGAAAATTCCCTGCATTGCCCCCATGGTCGTCCCACCCTTGTCAGCTTTGATTCGGTCCGGATGGAAAAGTTGTTTAAAAGACTTGTTTGATGGGGGTGAAATGGGATATGTAATGCAGTTGTTTTGCACAATAAATTACAAATTATTGCTTGCAGGAACCAGATAAGGGTTATATACGACAAACAAGAATCAGGAAGTGATGCCAACAAATGGTGTGCTTCACCTGATTTTATTTTTAAGTGGTTTTATTTTTAAGATTTATTTATCAAGGAGCGGTATGTTAAATCCCAATAAACTGATGAAAAACAGGGGGCTGCTGACAGCAGTATTGTTCATTTTAACGGTGTTGATTGTCAATGCTGGCATTTGTGCCCCGCCCAAAAAAGTAGCGGTTTTCCCTTTTGACATGAATTCTCCCCAGGACCTTGGCTTCCTACAGAACGGTTTGTTCTCCATGCTTTCCTCCAGGCTTTCAGATCCGGGTAAAGTGATGGTTCTGGACCGGGATACCATTGATAAGTTCTTGGGCCAGGCCAGGGAGTCCGATGCCACAAAAGGGGCATTAAACGAGGCAAAGGCCCGGATTCTTGGCGCCAATATGGGGGTGGATTTCATCCTTTTCGGGAGTCTGACCCACTTTGGTGAAAGTGTCAGTTTGGATGCCAGCATGGTGGATATTTCCGGGGCAAAACCGACACTTTCCTTTTTTGAACAGAGCAACACCATGGGGGATGTGATTCCTCTGGTCAACAGTTTTGCCGGTGATATTAATCAAAAGGTGTTTAACCGGAGCATTGCCAACGAATTGTATGCCAAGCAGGTTCCCCAGGCACCGGTTGCTCCCGGAGGACTGCAGCATGCCGGTGGTGGGGTCGTGATTGGCGGCGGAATGATGGCCGTGCAACAGGGCGGCCAGGGGTTTAGCACTCACCTCAAATTTAAGGGGGTGATTGGGGCCATGGCGGCGGGAGATTTGAATAATGATGGCAGAACTCAGGTCGTAACGGCAACTGACAGTGATCTTTTGATTTATCAGTTGGAAGGAAGCCAGCTTGTCCAAATAGAAAAACTTGAGTTCAGTTCCAACAACCGCATCGTCTCACTGGATATTGCAGATATTAATAAAAACGGGTACCCGGAAATTTTCGTGACCAGTCTGACCATCCACAGGGATGGGCTTCAGTCATTTGTGGTGGAGTATAACGGGACCCGGTATGTGACACTGGATGAGGGTGAGTCTATCTACTATCGGGTCATAAAAACCCCGGATAATCCAATGGTTCTCCTGGGACAGGATCAAGGGAGAAGTCCTTTTAACGGCCGGATTAATACCATGATGGCCGCAGGGAATACCTATAAGAAGGAAAAAAGGATCCGGATGCCCAGAAACACCTCTGTCCTCTCCTTTGCCCGGGGCCCGGTAACATCCCCAGACGCCGATGAATATGTGATGATCAATGAACATAGTCGTTTGGTAGTGGCCAATGACAGTGGCAGTACAGAGTGGAAAAGCACTGAAAAATATGGATTGACTGGACATTTCTGGCTTATGCCCAGGAATGATACAGATGCCTCTTTTCAGGAACGACTCTATCTTAATCCGCGGATTAAATTCTATGATATCGGTTCCGATGGTAAACAGGAAGTGTTTGTCGTGAAGAACAATGAACTTGGTGGCGGGGCACTTGGACAGTATCGACGCTTTACGGACGGGCAGATCCAGGTACTTTCCTGGAACGGTATTTCCATGGCTCAGGTGTTTCAGACCACAGCCGTCCAGGGCTGGATTTCTGATTTTGCCATTACCGATATGGATGGAGACGGGGTGGATGAGTTGGTTGTATCTGTGGTGACCCAGAGCCAGTACTCCATCCTTTCAAAGGCAAGTGGTTCAAATATAATTTCTTATAAATTAGAATAATTGTGCTTATGCAAGAAAAAAGCATTGACAAGCCTATGTAAAACTGATCTAAGAGAATTAATATTCTGGGCCAGGTGTTTAAAAGGAGCACTTGGTTCGGTTTTTCAGGTGGTGAACATAATGTTCAAAATTTCAAAGGAGAAAAAGATGAAAAGATTAATGGTTATGGTTGCCGCTCTGGCAATGCTTACAAGTTCTGCATATGCTGCAGATTGGAACTTTTACGGATCAGCGCGTGTTGCAACATTCTACTCACAGTCTGAAGTTATTGATAGCGGTGCAGACAGTAATTACCAGTATTCAGAAGCTGTTCAGGGTAACTCCCGTTTTGGTGCCACAGTAAAAGTCAGTGACGAACTGACAGCTGGTTTTGAATATGGTACAGGCGTCAATGTTCGTAAACTTTACGGTGAATGGAATTTCGGAGCAGGTAAATTGTTGGTTGGTCAGACTTATACTCCCCTGAACTGGTTCTACTCTGACCAAGTTTATGGTGGTGACAATGATCTTCTTGCCCAGGGTGGTCTTTACTCCGGTCGTGAAGCTATGCTACAGTTGACTTTTGGTGGTTTTAAAGTCGCTTTCCTTGGAGCAAATCAAGTTAATGACGGTCTTGTAGCTACCTCTACAGAAGTTAAAATGCCCGCTATCGAACTTGCCTATACAATGAAAATGGATAATTTCGGTGTGAAAGCTGGTTTCGGATATCAGACTTATTCTGCTACAGTTGGTGGAGTTGAAAATGATATTGATTCTTATGTATTCGCTCTTGGTGGAAGTGCAACATTTGGTGCTTTTTACGTAGGTACTAACTTTTTCCTTGGCCAGAATGCCGGTAACATGATTGCTATTGATACTGATGGAACTAATGCTTGGAAAGGTGGTTATGCTGCCCTTACCGCAACTGACGTTGTAGATAATGATGTCTTTGGTGCAATGATCGCTGCTGGGTTTACACTAAATGATATGTTTAACTTTGAAGTAGGTTATGGTTATGTTGCTACCGAGTATGATGTTGATGGTTCCAACAAAGACAAAGCTCAATCTTATTACCTGAATTCTACTGTAACTCTGGCACCTGGTGTGTTCTTTGTTCCTGAGATGGGTCGTATTGATGGTGACGAAGGCGGAGATACAGAGACTGATTACTTTGGTATTAAATGGCAGATCAACTTCTAATTTAGTTTAGAAGTATATCTCTATCACGTACCACCTGAATTGCTTAAAATGGGCTGATGATTTCATAATCATCAGCCCATTTTTTTTTGTTTAAAACTAAAGATCAGTTACTCGTTGCATTTCTTGCCAGACACGAAAGTCTGTTTTATTTCCCCGGGCTTTCATTCATAATACCCCCTCCTTGAAAATTGCAATCCTTACGGTTTTTAATCTGTGTTGCCGGAAAGTTTCACGACCCATTACAAATTGTTGCGAATTTGTAAAAAATTGTTGCGAAAGATGTTGACAAGGGCTATTACAATTTATTAAGTGTGATTGTAAACAGCGTTTATAAAAGGAACGCTTGGTCTCTCTTGTTAAAAAACAGGTGTTTAAAAGGAGCATTCTGTTTTTTGATTCAGGTGGTGAGCCGTTTGCCAAATTTTAACTTAAGGAGAAAAGATGAAAAAGCTAATGATGATTGCTGTCGTACTTGTATTTATGACAGGTTCGGCCTATGCCGCAGACTGGAATTTTTACGGGTCAGCCCGTGTGAATACCACTTACACTCAGTTTGATAAGAGTCCCTTTACTTCAGGTGGTGCCGCTTTGGGCCTGGCGGTTGGTGCGGACACAGCCAATTATGAGCAAAAAATCTATGGCAACGCCCGTATCGGTGCGAAAGTAAAAGTTAATGATGAACTCACCGGGCATTTTGAATACGGTACACTTGGGGGTGTCAACCTTCGTATCCTCTGGGGTGAATGGAATTTTGGCGCAGGCTCCCTGGGAATTGGTCAGAATTATACCCCCCTGCTGTTTCCCTATTCTAACCAGACCTACAGTATAGACGGGTTCAACAAGGGCGATCACAACATGAGTACCTTCGGCATGCTATATGGCAGCCGGAAGGCAATGATCCGCTTGAAATTCGGTAATTTTCAGATTGCGGCTGTTCAGCCCAAGACCTTGATTGCCTTGACTCCTGCACTCACTGCTGCTTCCACCGTGATGAATGTACAACCCGATAGAGAAGTAAAAATTCCTTCCATCCAGGCCAAATACAAATATGATTTTGATAAGGGTCATGTCGCAACAGCAGCCGGTTATCAGACCTTTGACGTTGTTTCAGGCGGACAATCTTCTAGCGTGAATTCCTGGATTGTAGGTATTGGTGGACGTCTGGATATCGGCGCGCTCTATCTTAAAGGAAATGTTTGGGGTGGTCAGAATGTCGGCAACATGGCAGATATTCTGGTCAATGGTAAAATCTTTTCAGATGCCTCCAATGCTGCTGCATCTACTCTCGATGGGGACGGCTTCGGCTTTGCCCAATGGGATGGCGTGAACGTGAATGATAGAGATGCAAAGGCAGGATTGATTGTTGCTGGCTATGCGATTCGAAAAGGGCTCTACCTGGAAGCTGGATATGGTTATGTCAGTACCAAACTTGACATTCCTGGTGCTTCCAAGGATGATGCGGAAACCTATTATATTCAGTCCACAATTTTTCTGGCCCCAGGTGTTTTTCTTACCCCTGAAATTGGCCGATGTGACATGAAACAAGACAATGACCCAGCCATCACTTACTATGGTATCAAATGGCAGGTCAACTTCTAATTTAAGCAAATATAGCGCTTAACCCATACCACCTGAATGTATAAAAAAGGCCTGGTGATCTTTTAAGATTACCAGGCCTTTCTCTTTGTGTAGAAGCTAATCCCTACCCTTTGGGGATATGGAGAGAACGATGGGGTACGCATTGAATTGATCGTTGATCACCCCTTTTTCTTTACTTGAAACGGTCTTAAAAAATATATTCCCAGAGTCTCCAGCCTGGACCTGATTCTGGTTGGCCTGCCGGGACATTCATTAGGCGTTCAGGGTTTTGCCGTTTCAATTGGTTTATATGGGCCTGTTTTTCTCTTTTCATGCGTTCTAGGGTAACAGTGGCGCGATTAAACGCTTCCTTATTGATGGTGGCAGCGATTCTATCCACCTTGTCGATGAGTTCATCACTGTCCTTGGATTGTTCAAAAAATGTCATAAATCGTTTGTTTTTGATATCATAAAGCTGGGTGTCAATGCTGAAAGATCCGGCAAGTTTTGTGATGGAGCCTGCAAGGACGTAATCGCTGTCTGTCTGGGTGGCAATTTTACCAATGAGCTCATTGCCCGTGGCAGTCCCCAGTGTCGACAATTGATCCTGGAGTTGTCGTTTGGGGATGACCACCACGTGGTCTTGCCAGGAGAGTCGGGAATAGAGCATGTAAATGATCCCGTTTTGAATATGGCTAAGATCTTCATTCGCATTTATGGTGAAGGGAAGAACTGCCATGGTCTTTACCTCTTCGGCCCTGGCCGTGGAAAGTGTATGGGTAAGGCAAAGCATACAGATCAGTGCTGCAAAGAGAATTCGGTGGAACACAATGGTGATTTTCATGGTATTGTTCCCTTAAAGTTTTGATAAAAGTAATGGGGTGACAATCTTCGGGTCGGCTTTGCCCTGGGTCTTTTTCATGAGTTGTCCCATGAAAAAACTGAACAATTTGGTTTTTCCTTCCCGATAGGCAGCCGTTTCCTTGGGGTTATCATTGATAACCGCATCCACCATCTTTTCAAGTTCAGAGTGATCCGATACCTGTTCAAGGCCTTTTTCCCTGACAATTGTGGCCGGATCTTTTCCCGATTCAATCATTTCTTCAAATATGGTTTTGGCTGTGTTGGCATTGATAGTTCCCTTTTCAAGAAGCTGTAAAAGGGTCGAAAATGAAAGGGCCGAGATGGGGGATTCTGAGATATCCAATCCCTTCGCATTGAGCATGCCAAGAAGGGTGGTCATGGTCCAGTTGGCGGCCTGTTTTATGTCTGATAACTTTGATATGGTTTCTTCAAAATAATTGGCCAGGTCAATATTTGTGGTCAAAACCTCTGCATCATAAGCCGATAATTGAAATTCTTCCATGAACCGTGTGCGTTTTTGATCCGGAAGTTCCGGCATTTGCTGTCGTGCCGTTTCAATCCAATCATCGTCCACAATCAGGGGGACAAGATCGGGGTCGGGGAAATACCGATAATCGTGGGCTTCTTCTTTTCCGCGCATGGAAGTTGTTTTGTTTTTATCGGGATCCCAGAGGCGTGTTTCCTGGATGACTTTCTTTCCTTCTTCCAGCACATAGGTTTGGCGTTCTATTTCATAGAGAATGGCTTTCTCGACATTTTTAAAGGAATTTAAGTTTTTAAGTTCCGCTCGAGTCCCAAATTGTTCCTGACCCACGGGACGCAGGGAAATATTGGCATCACACCGGAAACTTCCCTCTTCCATGTTACCGTCACAAACATCAATATACTTTAAAATGGCATGAAGTTTTCGAAGGTAGGCCCCTGCTTCTTTGGCCGTTCGAATATCGGGTTCACTGACAATTTCGATGAGGGGGACGCCGGTGCGGTTTAAATCCACTTTACTTTTACCTAGGATGGGATCATGGATCAGCTTGCCGGCATCCTCTTCCATATGAATTCGGGTGATCCCGATGGTTTTAGGCCCCCTTTGTTCTGTTTCAATGTCAAGATGGCCGTGTTCGGCAATGGGAGCTGCATACTGGGTGATCTGATACCCCTTGGGCAGGTCCGGGTAGAAATAATTTTTCCTATCAAACCGGCTTTCCCTGGCAACGGTACAGTCGGTTGCCAGTGCCGCTTTGATGGCAAAGGTAACTGCCTTTTGGTTGAGCACTGGCAGCACACCCGGCATACCCGTGCATACCGGACAAGTATTGGCATTGGGGGATTTTCCAAATTGGGTGGAACAACCGCAGAAAATTTTTGTCTTTGTTTTTAATTGGGCATGGACTTCAAGACCAATGACGGGTTCAAATACCATAAATAAGTACATTCCTTTGATTTTGTATCAATCTATTTAACAATAGCCTTCCTTTATAACCTTGATATTTTGAATAATCAATATAATTTTTATTGCAATACCCTCTTTAAAAATATAAAAGAAGGATTTGAATATTTTATAACCGCAGGAAATAACAGGGATAATATTGAGTGAAATTTTTTCTTTGTGTCATTGGCATGGTCATGATTGTTGAGGGGCTTCCCTATTTTGCCTTTCCAGACAAAATGAAGGCAACGGTTCAAATGATCCTCACCCT
>JAFLJU010000172.1 GCA_022712835.1 Desulfobacteraceae bacterium | reverse complement strand
ACCTGAAGCCCAGGCCTGGCTGGATAAATTTAACGGGATCTGGAACCATCTTCCACAAGCAGGTTCTTGGGCGGCTTATAGCGGCGTTAAAGCCTGGGCTGCAGCCGTGACAGCCATAGGAGATGAGAAAAAACACGAAGATGTCAGCAATTATATTGCCACCAACGGATATAAAGGCGAAACTGGAATGTGGAAATGGGACGAGGACCATGTCATGAGAGCGGGCGGGGATGTTCCCATTGTCCATTACCAGGTTCAAAACGGGGAGATGATCGCCATTTTTACGGATCCGCCGACAAAACCCTATAAAAACTATACCTTTCAGGTCCCCAGATGGATTAAAAAATAGAAAGGAACCTAGCCGATCATAAAGGGCTGACTTAGAACCTTAATCAGAACCTGAAGATTGGATAATAACTCTCCCATCAACCAGGCACGGATCTCCGTGCCTGGTTGATGGGAGACTAAATATAGCAAAATTAGGGTTGTTTGTATTGAACCAATGCTTTAATCGTAAGGAATAATATCAACAAGTTTTCATTTTTAGGGAACCGGAATAATGATCGTAAATTCTGTGAATTGCCCGGGGATGGAATTGATTTTAATAACACCATTGTGCTGTTTTACGGATCGCTGGGCAATATACAGCCCGAGACCCGTGCCCTTGTTCCCCTTGTCGGAATAGAAAAGTGAAAAGACCTCTGTTTGATATTTTCGGGCAAGTCCTTTGCCGTTATCCCGGATGGTGAATATGGTTTCTTCTTTTTTCAGTTCGACACTGATTTTTATCTCCAGCTTATCTTTGATGTCTTTGACCGCAACACAGGCATCCATGGCATTTTCAAAGATTGCCAGAAGGGCTGCAAACAAAACGGTTTCGTCGATCCAGATCTTGTCATCCCCCTTGGGTTTCGGTGTATCCTGGACCAGGGTAATACCTGATTTTTTCATCTTAGGGGCCATGGTGGTGACAAGTTCCTGGATAAAGTCAAAGATATTTACGCCCTGGCGCTCCAGGGCACGGTCCTTTGAATTAAAGAGGATATCCAGAACCATTCTGCGGATGAGTGTTATTTTCTTTTTGGCAATGTCCCAACCGTCTTTGATCAGTTCGGTGTTCCCGGTTTCAAGGCCCAGGCTGATCATATAATCCCCCCCGTCAAGCCCTGACAAAAGCCCCTTGATCCCGTGGGAAACAGAGGAAATATGAAGTCCCAGAGCCGCCAGATGATCCTTGAGTTGGTGAATAACCGTGACATCGGTGGCCATTTCCATTACATGAAGAATCTGGCCGTCGGGGTTTTTGATCCCAGAGGTCTGCAGGAGTAAATTTCGGATCTCACCATTGCCAAGGGTGAGATCCATTTCTGCGGTGTGGGATTTTGCGTCGGCAAATGTTTTTTTAACCGGACATCCGGACAGGGAGGGGTTGAGGCCTTGATAGACACGGTAGCAATGCTTGCCGATAATATCTCCGTATTGTTTGCGGAACATTTTATTGGCTTCAATGATCCTTAAATTTTTATCCACAATAATAATAAAGGAAGGCGATTCGTCAAAGAGTTGAATATACCGGTTTTCAGAAATCGTAAGTTTTCGGGTTTTATCTTTTACCAGGATTTCAAGGTTCCGGGTGTACATGGAAAATTTGATCCGGTTTTCAATTTTATCCCTGGCCCGGGTTAAGGCTATTTTTACAATATCAGTGATAACCGGTTTGGTGATAAAGTCCACGGCACCCATATCAAGGCAATCAATGGCAAGTTGCAGATCTTTTAGCCCTGTGATCATGATCACTTCGATGTCCGGATATTCCAGTTTGATCAATTTTAGAAGATCGATCCCGCTCATTTCCTTTAACCGAATATCGATCATCACAATTTCCGGCACTAGGGTTTTCACCATTTTGAAGGCTTTTATACCGTCATCAACCATGAAAACTTCACCGTTTTCCAAGGACAGGCATTGGGAAAAAACCGTTTGAATTTTTTCTGAAGGCTCAACCAGCAGGATTTTCATTTTGCTAAAACTTCCCTAACCTTCTTGAGTACTTCTTGGGCATCAAAGGGTTTTGGAAAAAATGCGCAGGCCTTTGGAATGGAAAATTTTCGGCCGGATAGCCCGGATATCACAATCACGGGCGTATTAAAGTTTTTTGATTTGGAGATTTTCCGGAAAAATTTGGGACCCCATTCTTCAGGCATTTCAAGGTCCAGGGTGATCAGGTCCGGGGTTTCTTGGATGAACACCTCCATGGCCTGTTTGCCGTCAGCGGCAATGCAGGTCTCATATCCATTGTGTCTGAACAGGACATCCAGAAATTTTGTAATATCCAGATCATCATCCACGATCAAAATTTTTTTTGTCATCAATCTGTCCTCATCGTTTAATATGACACTGGCCGCAGAGTACCGGCCCATTTCCTGACGCATAATGGCATTCCTTACACCTTTTGTGAAAGGCCTGTACCAGGGGAATACCGTTTTCAGGACTGGGGTGAAGGCTGTGGCAGTCTGAACACGCATTATCCTCGGAGGATTCATCCGGCACAAGGTTTTTATTTTCATACACATGGTGGCAGATGGCACAATCATCTGCTATTTGTGGTTTTTGGGTGTGATCATCATGGGAGAATATTGCCCCTGGCCTTTGGGGCATGTTAAATGCCGATGGGTCGAGCCGCTCTTGGTCCTCTTGTGCAAACGCTTTGCCTGATGCCGCCATTGCCAGGATTAAAATCATAAAAATTATACGCTGTTTCATTTTATTTTTCCGGTTTATATATTTTTTTATCCATGGTTTCAAATAGAATATCTCCCAAAAACTTGACTTCCATATTTAGATCATAATGGTGGACGATATCTTCCAATCCGCTGTGGCAGTTGTGGCAGGGAGCGATCAGAACCTGTGCCCCTGTTGCAGCCAGTTGTTCGGCTTTGACACGATTGTTCACCATTCTTTCCTTTTTATATGGAGGGCCGCAATTGACTACACCTCCGCCAGCTCCACAGCAAAGATTATGTTCCTTGTTGGGGGTCATCTCCGTAAAATCACTACAGGTCATTGAAACTATTTTTCGGGCCATGTTATGGAGCCCTCTGCCCCTGGATACATTACAGGGATCATGCAGGGTGACTTTTTTTGCAAATTTCTCCTTGATTGTAATTTTGCCTGCGGTCAGCAATTCATGATAAAACTCAATGGCATGGACCACTTCAAAGGGCGGCATGGCCCAGGCTAAAGATCGGTTGCCCACATCATAGGTGGACCGGAAGGCATGACCGCATTCTCCCATAACAATCCGTTTGACATTCAGCCTTGCGGCGGTCTCAAAAAAAGTCCGGGCAATCCGGCCAGAAATTTCATTGTCCCCGGTAAACATGGCCATGTTGCTGTTATCCCAGCCCGGGCTTGAGGGCATGGTCCAGTTCATCCCGGCGGCATGCATGATCACGGCGGCCTGGTAGATGAGTCCGGCCTGGAACTTGGGTTCCGGTGCGATCACTGAATACATGATATCGGCTCCCTGCTTGTCCAGGGGAATCCGTAGATCCTTAAACTCTTCTCTGCCATCTTCTTCCTGCCATTGCAGGGTATCAATCCATTCATCTTCCTTGACCCACATCTGGTTCATGGTAACTGAATGGGAATTAACCGTATCCTGGATATACTGGGGGGTGATTTCAAGCTTATGGCAGATGCGTCTGACAAGGAGCATCATATAGGCAATATCAATTCCAAAGGGGCAGTACATGGAACATCTTCTGCAAAGGTTGCATTCGATATGGGCAATGTGAACCGCCCGGCGCAAAAAAATTTTGGAAACCTTTCCTTTTTTATCCAGCATTTCCCAGATGGTCTGCTTGACCTTGGCAGCCGGTGAAAAGGTCGGGTTCCGATCATTGGACAGAAAGTAGCTACAGGCATCGGAACACAGGCCGCACCGCATGCAGGTGTCCACATATGCCTTGAACCTTGCCCCTGTTTCCTGGTGAAGCACCTGGTTGATCACCTGGGATATTCTTTCGGGTGTTAATCTTTCAAGACCATTTTCAACCGCCTCGTCTGTGTTCTTTTCAATTGGGTTTTTTGTAATTGAGTTTTTCTTAATTGGTTTTTTTTCATCACTCATGATTTTATCCTGTGTTCCATTTACGTAAAGATTTTACCAGTCCCTTGAATGGCGGACATTCCCAAATTCAGATCCGGTATAGGCCCGGGTAAGCGGGGCTGTTATCATGTGGGAGAATCTTGAAAACGGAATGATCACCAGCAAAAATTCACCGGACAATACGTGGGCCATGACCATCCATTTATATAAAAACAGTTGGTGATAGGCGAGAAATCCGGTCACAAAGGGCAGAAGAACCGCAAGTATCAGCAGGTGATCCTTAAGGGATGTCAGAAAACGAACATCGGCCACCCAAACTCTTCGAAGGGAGAAAAAAATAAGGGCAAAGATTATGGCAATGGTCAGAACATCGGCGGTTGTATCATGGATGAAAGGCCAGGTGACATTTATGGATTCATTGATCAAAACAATGTGGGACAAAAGAAAAATGGGCAAAATAAATAATAGAACATGAAACAGATAGGAAATCGTGTAATAAACCGGTCGTATCCTGGTACTCCTGGGGAAAAAGGGAATCAGCCAGGCAATAATGGATCTTAGGCTGTGCCTCACCGTGATATAGGAGAGAAGATAGCGCTCTTTTTCATGGACCTCTTTTAGGATGGTCATAAATTTAAATAAAAGTCCGAATATAAAAATAAAAGCCGATATCCAGACCATGGGACCCATGATAAACCCTATAATTGGATTCACGTTTGTCTCCTTTGCCAATGGTTCATCTGTATTAAGTTCTCCTTTGTATTTCTTTGTAGCTTAAGGGGGTTAAATGGATATGATCCTTCGTTTATAAATTCCTTTTTCAATCCCCTTGACCAGTATTTTGGATTGGTTGGGGCTGAAGACCGGAGTGGTCATAAAATCAAAATTTTTGGCAATGATCTTGTTATTTAAGGCCAGGTGATATTTTCCCTGTTTTTCAAGGACAACGGCCACAAGTGATCCGTCGGAACTGACTATTGGGGGAAACACTTTATCTGCCAAAAGTTTCCATCGGCTTTTGTTCACGGCAAGGTCCCAGTACCCTTTGTTTTTTAATACCGCCACCAGGCAAGACCCGTTGTCAGAATAAACAATATCGGAAATCATGGTATCACAATTCATGTTCCAGGCCCTATCATTGACGGCCACATCCCATTTGCCAAAAGAAGTTGCCACAATGGCGGCAACCTCATCGTTTGCAGGGCAGGGGGTGATTTTCCAGAGCTGGTCATACCCTTTTTCCCAAAGGGGTTCCCCATCTTTGAACAATCTCCAATTATCGGCCTGTCTCACCGGTGCCAGAACACTTCCCGAGTGAGAAAACTTAGGTTTCCACACCCCCTGAAACCTTCTGTCCCAAATGGTATCATTAACGGCAATGGTATAGGCTTCCCGATCCAGCCTTATTCCTGCGGCAAGATTCTCGCCTGTTGGGTCAAAACTGAGGTCCCAGATATTTAAAAAGGTTCTATTAAGAGCGCTGCCGTTAAGGGCAATGGAATAAAGACCTTGTTTAAACCCATCGACATCAGCCGCCTTCATGGGTGCCACCTGGACAACCGCAGCAGAGGTTCCGGTGTTTGACAAGGTCATGCCGGTGATGTTGGTATACTTATGATCCCAAGGCAGATCATCGATCACCATTCCATATTCTTCCTCTCTTTGAAAGGCAAGTCCCAGGTGTTTCCCATCCTTTGTGATGTGAAAATCCCAGATAAAATCGAACCTGCTGGACCATTCCCGGCCGTTTACCAAAAGTGTCCATTCTTCATCGGCACAGACAAAGGCTGAAAATCCGTTATTGGGGAGCGATTTCAGATTCCAGATTTTTTCATATTCAAGTTCCCCGACCTCCCCGTTGACGCAGATCTTAAATGCCGCTTCATCAATATTAACGATACTGGCAATATTTTCTCCATCAGGGCTGATATTAAATTCTTCCACCCAGTTGAATCTTGTTTTCCATTCTCCAACGGGAATTTCTTTCAGATTTGTGTTCCAATCCCAGGACTGTTTTTCTTCCATGTTTTTCTCCGATCTGCCTTTGTCATTTAGATTTTCCCGTAGATTTTTCCACATTTGCAAAGGGTGTGCCATGTATGCACTTTGGGCAAAGGATATTCAAAAATCGTGTGAATTCAATGGATTGAAAAAAAATTGACTTTTGCTGTATCTTGAAATTGTTTATAATTGCACTCAATTGTAGCATCTCAAAGATCCAAAAATGCGACCTTTGCTGGAAATTCTATAGAGGGATGTCAGGATTAAATTTTTCTTCCAAACCTATTAACGCCGGGCGTCCCTTAAAAAACTTCCATTTAGTCGCATTTTTGCGACTTTGCCCTCTTGCGTGTCCGTTGTTTTTGGATGCGTATATTAAAAATAGGTGGGGGATCGATTTCACATCTAACTGAATCTAAGGCTTTTTCTTGTTTACAAGGACCCATAAAAAGGCCGGGCAAAAAAAAATGGCATGCTCCTTGCTGAAATATACACGTTGTTTAATTGCTTTGGAAAAAAGGAGAGAAAAAATGAATGATTTTTGGGATACACATTCTTTGCATTATCTTGAAATGGCTTTTGAAACAGGAAATAGGGAAAGTATTCAAAATCCGGATGGATATGGGAAAAGAACAGGAGAGTGCGGGGATACCATTGAATTTTTTATCATGGTGGACCAGGGGATATTAAACCAGGTTTCTTTTGAGGTCCAGGGCTGCATAAACACGGTCGCCTGTTCTAATACCGTGGTGAATCTGGTCCGAAATATTCAGGTTGATCAGGCCTGGGATGTTTCACCCGATCAGGTGGCATCTTTTTTACAAACCCTGCCCGATGACCATTTCCATTGCGCAGAGCTCGCTGTGGGGGCTTTCTATCTTGCCCTGTCAGATTATTCAAAAAAGCTAAAAGATCCGCCTCCTGGTGTTTGACAGACGGTTAAAAAAGCAAAATTTTAAATTTTGCTAAATTTTGGAATCATTCTAAATCCTTTTTGAATTTTCCATAAAAAAGTAAAAAAAACAAGATGTAAAAAAAAATCTTTCAAATATAAGTATCTGTATTTACA
>JAFLJU010000532.1 GCA_022712835.1 Desulfobacteraceae bacterium | reverse complement strand
GATGGCACAAACAGATCTTGCTTTGCGCAAGCCCCAGCTTGACCAGGCCAACGCTGTGGTGAAAAATGCCAGGGCAGATCTTGAAAAGGCAGTCTTGAATCTGTCCCGTACAAAAATCAGGGTTCCGTTTAATGCCCTGGTGCTGGAAAAAAAAGTTGATTCCGGGTCCCTGGTAACCACCCAGGGGGAGCTTGCCACCCTGGTGGATGTGGATGCATTTTTGGTTGAAACCCTGGTGCCGCCAGACCGGCTGGCAGCCCTTAATATCAATGAAAAGACCGGTAGCAAGGCCATTATCCGTTCCCAATATTCAAAAGAACCCTGGCAGGGGACCCTGGTTCGGACCACCGGAAAAATATCCAGTAAAAGCCGGATGGCCGGTGTGATTATTTATGTTAAGGATCCATTGGGATTAAAGAACCAGGAAACAAGACCGCAATTGCTGCTGGATGATTATGTGGATGTCCGGATCCAGGGAAAATTTCTTGAAAATGTCTTTTCCATACCCAGATCCATTCTCAGGGACAAGAACACCGTGTGGGTATATCAATCCGGGAAGCTTGTGATCAAACAGGTAAGTCTTGCCTGGAAGGAAGGAGACCTGGTTTTTATCCGATCCGATATCCGGTCCGGTATCCGTCCCGGAGATGAGGTGATCATATCGGATCTGCCAGCCCCGGTAAACGGGATGGCCCTGCAGCAGGATTCAGGAGCCCGTTCATGATTCAAAAACAAGATTCCTTAAGGTTAAAGGGGCCTGTTGCCTGGATGGCAGGCAATTCTGTTGCTGCCAACCTGATCATGGCCGTGCTGCTCATCGGCGGGTTGATGATGGGGTTTAGCATCAAGCAGGAGGTGTTTCCCGAATTCAGCCTTGACAGGGTCAGTATTGCGGTTGCCTATCCCGGAGCCAGTCCCGAAGAGGTGGAAAATGGGATTGTTCTTGCCATTGAAGAGGCGGTTCAGGATCTGGAAGGGATTGATGAGATTATTGCCTCTGCCAATGAAGGGGCGGCTTTCATCACCATAGAAGCCCTTGAAGGAACCGATATCAATCGGTTGTGGCAGGAGATTAAAAGTGAGGTGGACCGCATCTCAACCTTTCCCGATGAGGCCGAAGACCCCCAGATCACCATTACAGCAAGAAAAAGGCAGGTCCTGAGCATTGTATTGTACGCAGATGCATCGGAAACCACCATCCGGGCCCTGGCAGACCAGATAAGAGATGAGCTGCTCCTGGACAAGGGGATCACCCAGGTGGAATTCGAAGGGGTCAGGGACCGGGAAATCCAGGTTGAAATTTCACAGCAAACCCTGAGGCGCTATAATCTGACCCTCCAGGAGGTGGGGCTTGCAATCGCAAGAGCATCGGTTGAGCTTGGCGGTGGCAGTATTAAAACGCCAGGGGGAGACATTCTTTTGCGGATCAAGGATCGCAAGGATTATGCCAGGCAATATGCAAGGATTCCCATTATCAGCCTGGAAGACGGATCCAGTGTGCTGCTCGAGGATATCGCCACCATTGTTGAAGGGTTCGAAGAGACCGACAATTGGGCCTCCTTTAACGGCAAACGGTCTGTCATCCTGGAAGTGTTCCGGGTGGGGGACCAGACCCCGATCCAGGTGGCAAACGCCGGCAAGGCAGTTGTCAAACGGATCAATGAATCCCTGCCCCAGGGGGTTAGTCTGACGGTGTTGAGGAATTCAGCCAAGATTTTTGAACAAAGAGCCGATCTTTTATTGCGCAATGCCTATTTTGGGCTGGGGTTGGTATTCTTTTTTCTGGCTCTTTTCCTGGATATCCGGTTGGCATTCTGGGTGAGCCTGGGGATTCCCATCTCTTTTCTCGGCTCATTTCTATTGCTTGCGCCAACCGGTTTCACCATTAACATAGTCAGTATGTTTGCCTTTATCGTTACCCTGGGGATCGTGGTGGATGATGCCGTGGTGGTTGGAGAAAATATCTACTTTTGCCGCCGCCAGGGACTGTCTTTTTTAGAGGCCACCATCAAGGGAACCAAAACCATTGTCATGCCCGTGGTGTTCAGCGTGATCACCAATATGGTGGCTTTTATCCCTTTGATGTTTATCCCGGGTTTCCTGGGAAAAATTTTCAAAACCATTCCCCTTGTGGTGATTGCGGTGTTCGCGATCTCTTTGATTGAAAGCCTTTTTATCCTGCCGGCCCATTTGAGCCATGAAAACCGCCCGTTGTTTTTTCCCTTAAATTATCTTGAAATGGGCCAAAAAAAATTCAGTGCTTTTTTTGAAAGATCAGTTAAGCGCTATTATGGCGGGTTGTTGTACTGGGTGTTGGAAAACAGGTATTCTGTGATCGCCCTTGGCACGGCGTTGCTCCTGGGCGCTGCCGGTTATGTGTCTTCTGGCCGCATGGGCATGGAAATGTTTCCAAAGGTGGAGTCTGATTATGCATTCTGTGAAGCGACACTGCCCTATGGCACCCCGACCCAAACCCTTCGAAAAATCGAACAGCGCCTGGTTGAAAGTGCCGGTTCAATAGTGGATGCAAACGGGAAACAGCTTCTTTCCACGGGTGTTTTTTCCAAGGTTAACAATAACCAGGTCCAGGTAAGGATTTATCTGACAGACCCTGGGATCCGGCCGTTGAGCACTACCCAGGTCACCCATCTCTGGCGGGATAAAAGCACCGGTATCCCCGGCCTTGAAACTATCCGCTTTGAGTCTGACCGGGGAGGGCCTGGATCGGGGAAAAATCTGACGGTGAGCTTAAGTCATAGGGACAAAGACATGCTGGACAGGGCTGGCAGTGATCTTGGACAAAGTCTTTCAAGTTACCCTATTGTCCATGATATTGACGACGGGTCTGCCAAGGGGAAAAAACAATTTGACATTACCCTGACCCCGGCCGGACAGCGTTTGGGATTGACCTCCAGGGAGGTGGCCAACCAGATTCGTCATTCGTTCCAGGGGGTGTCTGCCGTAAAAAATCAGCGGGGAAGAAGTGAGGTCACGGTCAAGGTGAGGCTGTCGGAAAAAGAACGCATATCAGAAGCAACCTTTGAGGACTTGGTCCTCCAGGCACCCGGCGGGGAAATCCTGCTTCGAAACGCCGCAAAAACCATTATCGGAAGAGCCTATACTTCGATCATAAGAACCAATGGGAAGCGGGAGATCTCTGTCACCGGCAATGTCCGGCCCCAGTCCCAGGCGGAAAATATTGTAAAGGATATGAAAAAAGATATCCTGCCGGATCTTCTGACCCGCTACCCCGGGCTTTCTTATAGTTTCAAGGGGCGCCAGGCCGATATCAAGGAGAGCATATCCGCACTTATAAAAGGGCTTGGCCTGGCATTGTGCTGTATTTTTGCCCTGCTGGCAATTCCCTTTAAAAGTTATCTTCAACCCCTTATTATCATGTTCTGTATTCCCTTTGGCATGATCGGTGCGATTGCCGGGCACATTATCATGGGATATTCCCTTTCGGTCATGAGTCTGTTGGGACTTGTGGCCATGTCCGGGGTAGTGGTGAATGATTCTCTGGTGCTCATCGATTTTGCCAACCGCCGACGCCGGGAAGGGGTTGAGGTCTTGTACGCGGTTCATTCAGCCGGTATTCAGAGATTTCGGCCGATTCTGCTGACCACATTGACCACCTGTGGGGGACTTGCCCCGATTATCTTGGAAACATCCAGACAGGCTAAATTTTTAATTCCCATGGCAATTTCTTTGGGCTTTGGCATCTTGTTTGCCACATTTATCACCCTTGGGATGGTGCCCTGTCTGTATATGATTCTGGAGGATATCAAGGGGCTTTTTGCTACAGACCCAGAACAACAGGACAAAAGAGAAAACTCCTGACCCAATTTTTGTCTTCAATGACAGTCTTTTCTAAACCTTTGTTCATCACAGGCACTCGCACAAAAAGTCCACCATATGATGGGTGCATGTTTTATAAGTTTATCAGTAAGATTACCACTGGTATCAAATGATAATTTATCCCGCCCACAATATTTCTCATGGTATGGGACTGCGATTCAGAAAAACTGAGGATTGTTAATAATAATAGTCCTCCCCATCAAATTCATTCTTGGGGGAGAGGAATCATAGACTTAGTCAGCACCATTCCAGAATGGGTATCGGTCAATTTTTTCTCCAATAAAGAACATTCTGACAGACCCTTCTTGATTAAATTATATTTTCACTAAAGTTGATTGATAGAAATATCTTTACCGTAATTAAAAAGATTGTTATGGGGTTACAAATCAAACACATAACAAGTCAGGAGAATCACAATATGAGAATACTAATAATTTTAATTTCAACAACTCTACTATCTATCTCCACAGGTTTTACCTTTGAATTTCCAGTAGATTTCAAAACTTATGGTTTTACAACTGAAGAATACCGAAGATATGAAACTTCTATGCATTTTGACTTCTATACAAATAAATTAGATGAAGGGGTCGGAATAAATAGATTCTGGCATGCAAGTAACATTGTCAGTGTGGAGACTCAGAGTGTTCCTCGTACAAATAACGACACTCTTTATAGCACTGCTGTCATAGATACGCGTGGTGGTGCTTCATTTGTCTTACCTGATACCGGAGATCGTTATATATCTGCAATTATTTTTGACGAATTGCATTATCCATATGGAATGATACACAAACCAGGTGAACATAAAATCGAAGTTGCTTCAGACTATGCTTTTATCATCATCCGTACAGCGGTGAATTCTACAGACCCCAAAGACCTCAAATATGTAACTGAAGTTATTCAGCCGCAAATAATGGTTAAAGCAAAATCACACATAACGTACACTCCTCCAAAATATGACGCTGAGAAATTGGCAGAGCTGAGAAAAGCTCTAACGGTGGAAGGTGTGAAACTCGCTAATTTCTCGGACTTGTATCATGAGCGTGAAGCGTCCCTGCAAGACAGAGAAAAAGAATGGAATGGATTACTGGCAACCACAGTTGCCTGGGGTATCATTCCAGCTACTGAATCCACATTTATTATGAAAAACCCACAATTACCAGCAGACAGATGTTATACAGCAACTTATCAAGTTCCACCCCATAATGCCTTCTGGTCGATCACTTTATATGACAAAGAAAGCATGATTTTCTCTAATACTAACTCGATATTAAACGAAGATAACGTTGTTTTTAATAAAGATGGTTCATTTACTGCATTTTTTGGAAGCGTTGAGCAGTGCGGGGATGTCAATAATAGAGTAGACCCTAACGTTGCATAAAACTTTTCATAAATCACTTCAATTCTATGCCACTTTTTGCAACACGTCCATAAAATGCAGTAAATCTTTTCGAACCGCCCTGTTTGGACTCATAGTAAGGGTGAGTTTCCCTTGGGGGCGAGTTAAACGGCCTGCTCTTTGGATAATTTGATGGCGAAGGGTACTCAATTTTTTAAATCTCCAGGCAGATGGACGTTTTGGCTTTGCCCTGCGTGCTGCCGGATGAGCTATCATCTGCATCTCCCTTGATAAATTGTGAGCCATCATGGAAGCAAGGGTGAAAACCTGATTTGATGATAACCGCTTGCATGGAATAACACCGAGGCCATTATCAGTCTTCGCATCGCCGAAAACGGATTCCTGAGACCCACGACCATTATGGAAAAGGACAACGGCTTTGGCAGATTCGGTTTTGTTAGTTGCAATAACCTTGTATTCATAATTCAGATCAAGAGGTTCAAAAAGATCCAACTGGAGTGGACCCTTTTGTGGCTTCTTAATTTTTTTTCTGGTAAACACGAATCGGAATTCAGCATTCCAGGTTTCGGGTTTCCACTGAGTTTCAAAATATGACCAATTTTTATCAATTTTATTCCATGAGTTGCAATCTTCGATCATTTTCTTTAGCACACCAAATCTGGCGAAAGGAACAGATGTTGTAAATTTCACATTGTTTTGCGCTATTATGGAAATAATCTTTTCATTAAAAAATGCGCTATCCATACGAGACTCAATGATCGCCCCGGGCAATTCGGATTTAATATTATTAAAACACCGAAGCATGAAATCTCCTGCACCATTTGAATCATGAACATTACCGGGACGGTGGTGGATATCAAAAAACTGGCCTGTCTGGGCTACAGTACAAAAAAGCGGGTAATAACTTCTGGCTCCTTTTTTGACTTTATTGAAACCAACGGCAGACCCTTCTGCATGTCCTTTTGTGGATAAAACCGAACCATCAAAATCAAGGGTAAGGCGTACAAAATTTTCCCGTTGAAGTCCATGGATAACAAATGATCGTGACAACTTACGAAGATTATCAATACTCTGAACATCCATCTGGGCCAGGCTTCTTGAAATAGTTGAAACATCTGGAAGCTTTTTCAATCCCATTAAACGGAGTACAAGTGGATCATCACGGTAATAATTGACTTCTCTCAATCTCCGAAAACCCAGAATCAAATGAATAATAAGCAGCATCACGATCAAATGATGCTTGAAACTTGGGGATTTCGTTACATGGGAAAAGCAATTTTTAAGCTTGTTTTTTAAATCAATTCGCTTAAACAACAACTGAAAAATCAAGAGACCTGAAAAAGAAGTGAGCTGTTGATCTTCAAATCGAATCGTAGGAATTTTATGGTATTTAGCATA
>JAFLJU010000583.1 GCA_022712835.1 Desulfobacteraceae bacterium | reverse complement strand
ATCCCCCGATTGGCCATTGCATAGCCGTCATTGAATACCAGGGCTGCGGGACCGGCTCTGCCCACCATGCCAGCAATGGAGGATAAATTAATTACAATGGCATCGGCGGAAGCCTTGAGCAACGGAAAAACCGCATCAAATACCCAGCGTTTTGCCTTGAGGGTGGTCTCAATTTCAAGGTCCCATTGCTCTTCAGTGTATTTCCCGTGGACCGTGGGCCACCCCCCCCGTTCAATATTATTTATAAGGATATCCAACCGACCGTATCTGTCCCGGATAAATGCCGCCATTTTATAGATGTCTTCTATATTGCACAGGTCTGCGGCAATAATATGGTAGTCGGCGTGGGTGGCTGCAAAATCAGATTCCATGGGGCCAAAGGCCTCTTCCCAGTCATGGCGGGTTAGGATAAGTCTTGCCCCCTTTTCTGCCAATGCCAACCCGATACCTTTTCCGATTCCCTTTACCGCCCCCAGAACCAGGGTCACCTTTCCTTGGATCTCCATGCCCTATTCCTTTACGGTGAATTCTGTACCAAAGAGCATATTTTTTACCCAGGCAATGCCGAAATCCATCAGAGCTTCATCATCGGTTTTAAGCGTCTGCAAAAAAGAAGCGGACAGAGTAACCTGCTTTAAAATATTCTTCTCAAAAATCTGACTTCTGAATTCATCCAGGTCATACAAGGCCAGATAAAATTGATCGGACTGAGCCCCTTCAAGTTTACCCGGTAAAATTTTGTTTTTCAAACTGATCAATTCCATGAGTTTGTCATTGTGAAAATTGTGGAGATCAACGGCCTGGCCTTCCATCCATTCACGGACCGTCAGATCTGTTTTTTGGCCAAACCCCTTGCAATGCGGCTCTTCTATTATGGCAAAATATTCATTCACCTCTCCTGTTTGCCGATCCCGTGCAATAGCCCGGGCCAGGGGATAGAGCCGGCAGGAGGCGGGCCGGTCCGCGTACACGGAACATCCTTTCAAAGTCACAAAAGGGCATTCGTGGCCCGTGGCAGGATTGGGCTTAAACTCAACAACGGGCAGACCCGATCCAGGCCCGTAATGCAGAGAGGTATATTTTCTTAAAAACTGCTGGGAAGAGATCCCCAAATTTCTTTTAAGCCGTAAAATATCATAGGGCGTCAATGCCTGGCACAGGTCACGGCAGCATTCATTAAAGCAGGGGTTTTCTGAACAACACTTAAAAGGCATGGCGTCTCGTTCATGAACCGGTATCATATCTTCACTCATTTTGGTGTCCTTAATTTAATTATTCCATTTGAAATTTGAACAGACTCAAATTACCAGGATTCCCTTAATTTTTCCAGCCTCTTTTTGATCGGCTCTCCTTACTACATATGGTAGCCTCTATTCCATGGAATTTGTATGTTGTGGTTATGAATTTTAAGAGACCTAAACAATCGAAAATCTGGAGCAAACTTTTTTCTAAATTTCTTGACAATAAGCATATCAGGGTGCTATTGCCTTAACATTTATGCGAAGCTTGTATCAGGCGCAGGATTTTTCTTGACCACTTAGAAAGCCTTGTTTGATCCAAGAACTGGCTACGGATTACCAGACTGAACAGAAAATGTTTCGGTCTATGTTGTTAATAAAAATAGTAGCACAACGGTATTGTGCGATTTGATTAACTTAAATTATGGAGGTATTTTAAATGCCATCTTTTGTAATTGCAGAAAAATGTGACGGCTGCAAGGGTGGGGACAAGACAGCGTGTATGTACATCTGTCCCAATGACCTGATGGTTCTTGAACCTAACGAAATGAAAGCATACAACCAAGAGCCCGATCAGTGCTGGGAATGCTATTCATGTGTTAAAATTTGTCCTTCCCAGGCAATTGAAGTCAGAGGGTACTCTGACTTTGTTCCAATGGGAGCGTCTGTTGTGCCCATGATGGGTACTGAGGACATCATGTGGACCTGTAAGTTCCGGAACGGCGTTGTAAAACGCTTTAAGTTCCCTATCAGAACTACTCCTGAAGGTGAAGCCAATGACTATGCAGACATGAAAGGTAAAGACCTCTGGTCTGGTCTTCTCTGCACCCAGGAAGCTGACGGCTTTGTTCTTGTAGCTCCCAAAGAGCTTGCATAACTAATAGTCTTCATTTAACTTTGATACTTTATATATAATTTTGGAGGTATATAATGGCATTACCGAATAAACCTATTGGGGAGCTTAGAGCAACAAGAGATCCTGAGGTTGAGAAAAGAGACGTTGATGTTCTGGTTATTGGCGGCGGTATGGCTGCTTGCGGAACAGCATTTGAATTTAAAAAATGGGCAGCTGACGACATCAGCATTCTTCTTTGTGACAAAGCAGCCCTTGAGCGGTCTGGTGCAGTAGCCCAGGGTCTTTCCGCAATCAACACATATGTTGGTGACAACAAACCCGAAGATTATGTTCGTATGGTCAGAAATGACCTTATGGGTATTGTACGTGAAGATCTTATCTTTGACTTGGGTCGCCACGTTGATGATTCCGTACATCTTTTCGAAGAATGGGGACTTCCCATTTGGAAAAAAACAGATGATGGAAAGAACCTTGACGGTAAAAAAGGTTTGAAAGCCGGTTCTCTTAAAGGCGGTGCCACTCCCGTTCGTACGGGTAAATGGCAGATCATGATCAATGGTGAGTCTTACAAGAGAATTGTTGCCGAAGCCGGTAAAAAAGCCCTTGGCGCAGAAAACATCATTGAAAGATGCTTCATCGTTGAAATTCTCAACGACGAAAAAGATCCCACAAGAGTTGCTGGTGCGGTTGGTTTCTCCCTGAGAGAAAACAAAGTTTATATCATCAAAGCAAAAGTCATCATGTGTGCTTGCGGTGGCGCGGTTAACGTTTATCAGCCCCGTTCAGTCGGTGAGGGAAAAGGTCGTGCCTGGTACCCAATCTGGAATGCTGGTTCTACTTACACAATGTGCCTTCGTGCAGGTGCCGAGCTTTCCATGATGGAAAACCGTTTCACCCCTGCTCGTTTTAAAGATGGTTACGGCCCTGTTGGCGCGTGGTTCCTTCTTTTTAAAGCACAGACCGTTAATGGTCTTGGCGAGAACTATGCTGCTTCCGACGAAGCAAAAGCAGAGCTTGCAAAATATGCTCCTTACGGAACTGCTGCTGTAACTCCTACTTGTCTGAGAAACCATCTCATGATGAAAGAGTACAAAGAAGGCCGCGGTCCCATCATCATGAAAACTGCCGATGCCCTTGCTAGACTTGGCGAGACAATGACCAAGAAAGAACTCAAACATCTTGAGTCTGAAGCCTGGGAAGATTTTCTTGACATGTCCGTTGGTCAGGCTGGTCTCTGGTGCGCAACAAATACTGAGCCTGAGAAAAAAGACTCTGAGATTATGCCCACCGAACCCTACCTGCTGGGTTCTCACTCCGGTTGTTGCGGTATCTGGTGTTCAGGTCCTGAAGAAGATTGGGTCCCTGACAGCTACAAATGGGGTTACAACAGAATGACAACTACCCGCGGCCTGTTTACCGCTGGTGATGGCGTTGGTTGTTCCGGTCATAAGTTCTCTTCCGGATCACATGCTGAAGGTCGTATTGTTGCAAAATCCATGCTTCAGTACCTGGAAAAAGAAGGTTCTAAAGTAACTGGTTTCAAAGAAACTGATGCAGAATTGGTTGACTTTGTTTATGCACCGGTTAGACAATATCTTGATCATTGCGAGTATTCAACAGACGAAAACGTTAACCCGAACTATTGCAAACCTGCTGGTATGGCAATGCGTCTGATGAAGATGACCAATGAGTATGGTGGAGGAACTGCCACTTACTACATGACTGGTGGAAAATCCCTTGAAATCCTCATGGACCTGTTTGAAATGTTCCGTGAAGATCTTGAGAAAATCGCTGCCGGTGATCTGCATGAATTGATGAGAGCATGGGAAATTAACCATCGTCTCTACACAGTTCAGGCTCATACCCGTCACATCCAGTTCCGTGAAGAATCAAGATACCCCGGATTTTATTACCGAGGTGACTTCATGGGTCAGGATGACGAAAATTGGTTCTGCTTTGTTAACTCTTCATACGACAAAGTTACCAATGAGTGGACCCTGAAAAAAGAACCTTACCACAAAATCATTTCTGATTAATTCAGCAATTGAGTTTTGAGGGTATAGTTTGATACACAACCTCCAGGTGCTGGTTCTCCAGTGCCTGGAGGTTTTTTCAAATATAGGCCTTCCGGCCTTCTTCCTGTCTCCTCTTTTGTAAGGACATCCGCAAAGAAAGCTTAATCATAGGCGTCTGTATTTACAAAATAGGAGAGAGGGTGCCGGAAAAAATCTGCGGGCTGCTAGGCCTTGGGATTTTGGCATATAATAATAATGAGAAAAACAATAGAAATAACTCAATTGCACGGAGGGACAGCATGACAACAGATAATTCAGCCCCGGTAAGTGGAAGCATCATGGTGGTTGGCGGTGGAATCAGTGGCCTTACAACTGCCCTGGAAGCCGCTGAAGTGGGGTATGAGGTCTTCCTTGTGGAAAAGGAAGCATCCCTTGGCGGAAGAGTATCCCAACTCAAACACTACTTCCCCAAACTTTGCCCGCCCACATGCGGACTTGAGATCAATTATAAACGACTCAAGGACAACAAAAACATTAAAGTACTCACCATGTCTGAAGTAGCCAGCGTGGATGGCAAACCCGGTGATTACACAGTAACACTCAAGACAGCTCCCAGATATGTCAATGAAAATTGTACCGGTTGCGGTGAATGTGCCGCGGTGTGTGAAACTGAAATCTCCAATGATTTCAACTTTGGCATGGACCGACGCAAAGCCGCTTACCTTCCCCATAACATGGCATTCCCCCAAAGATATGTCATGGATCCTGCCATGGGCACCGATGACCGGGACAAGGTTAAAGAAGCCTGTAAATATGATGCTGTTGACTTTGATATGGAAGAAAAAACCATTGATCTTAAAGTCGGCGCCATTGTCTGGAACACAGGATGGCAACCCTATGACGCCACCAAGATTGATAACTTAGGGTTTGGCCGTTACCAGAACATTGTGACCAACATGATGCTGGAAAGAATGGCTTCCTTGAATGGTCCCACGGGCGGAAAGATTCTTCGGCCCTCGGATGACAAGGCTCCTGCAACCATCGCATTTGCACAATGCGCAGGATCCAGGGATGAAAATCATCTGTCCTATTGCTCCTATATCTGCTGCATGGCCTCTTTAAAACATGCCACCTATCTAAGAGCCCAGTATCCGGATGCCAAGATCTACATCTATTATATCGATCTTCGGACGCCTGGCCTGAAATATGAAAAATTCTATGCCAACCTCAAGGCAGATGAGAACATCTTCTTTGTAAAGGGAAAAGTGGCCGAAGTCAGTGAAGAAGCAGGCTCTGGAAACATAAATCTTGTGGCCGAAGATACCATCACAGGCGAAAAGGTCAGACAGACCGTTGACCTTCTAGTGCTTGCCACCGGTATGCAGCCCACCTGCGCCACAGACAAACCAAATGCCGATCTTCAATACAATGAAGAAGGCTTTATTGTGAATGACTTTTCAAAAGGCGGCATGTTTGCAGCAGGGTGTGCCAATAAACCTGCTGATGTCGTAACATCTAACCAGAATGCCACTGGCATGGCACTTAAAGCCATTCAGACCCTTGTAAGGAGGTAAGGACCATGGATAAAAAATACGGCGTATATATATGCACAGGCTGTGGAATCGGCGATACACTCGACATGGAAGCGCTGGTCGGTGTTCCCGATGAAGAGGGCGTAAATTGTATCACCCATCCTTTCTTGTGTTCCAAAGAAGGCGTGGAACTCATCCAAAAAGATGTGGATGACGGAAAAGTAAATGCCATGGTCATTGGGGCTTGCTCCAGACGGGTTAACTTTGACGTATTCAAATTTGACAATTGCATCGTTGAAAGAGCCAATCTTCGAGAAGGGGTGGTTTGGCCCCATTCAAGAGAAACCTACCCGGCACTCACCGAAGATCAGAAGGATGATGAAGAGCATTTTGACCCCATCCAGATGAAAGCGGAAGACTATATCAAGATGGGCATGATCCGTGTTGAAAAAGTAACCCTGCCCGAACCCTATCAGACAGAATCTTTTTCCAAAAAGATCCTTGTTTTGGGTGGTGGTGTTACAGGCATGGCAGCGGCCCTTGATGCAGCCAAAACCGGCTATGAAGTGACCATTGTTGAAAAAACAGCGGCCCTGGGCGGATATTCAGCAAAGCTTCGCAGCCAGATGCCAGTTGTAGAGCCCTTTGAAGCCCTCCAGCCTCCTGTGGCAGAAGCCATGATAAAGGAAATCGAAGGTTTTTCAAACATAACTGTCAAAACCAACACGGAAGTTGCCCGTATTGCCGGCCAGCCCGGTGAGTTGACCGTTACCTTTAAAACACCCGGCGAAAAAATCCCCTTTGACGTTCCCTTTCCCCTGCCCGAAGAGATGCTGGTAGACGAAGCCGGAAAAGAATTGGATGTAGAAGCTGCCCATGCCAAATATCTGGAATACAATGAAGGAAGAGAAGATATCCTTCAATTGGATCCTAATGGCGAACTCTATGGCTCAGTCATTCTGGCAGCCGGATGGCGTCCCGCCAAATTTGAAGGTGAAGAATATGCTCATCTTGGCGTGGACCTTGCCGATGTGGTTTCCAATGATGAATTTGAAATGATTGCTGCCAAAGGAAAGATTGTCAGACCCTCAGACGGCAAAGAAGCCAAAAATGTAGTGTTTATCCAGTCCCCCTGCAAAGAAGAAGATGATGCGGACTTTGAATATTGCGGTTCCGTTACCAGCATGGTGGCCCTGAAACAGGCCAAATATGTCAGGAACGATTATTCAGACGGTAAAGCCTATGTCATTTACCAGCACATGCGGACCCCTGGACTCCAGGAATATTTCTACAAAAGCATACAGCAAGATGACGGTATCTTCATGACCAAGGGTGCGGTCACAGAAGTTGTCCAACAGGGAGACGGCCTTGCCGTTACTGCGACCAACACCCTTTTGGGTGAAAACCTTGCCATCAAGGCGGACATGGTTGTTGTTGCCGGCGGTATGGTACCGGTTACCAAGGATGATCCAATCGTCAACCTGGCTTACAGACAGGGTCCTGGTTTCAGAGACAATGATATTTTCGGTCAGTATGCAGACTCCAATTACATCTGCTTTCCCTATGAGACCCAGAGAACCGGTGTTTATGCCGCGGGTGCCATCCGGCGTGCCATGACCATTGAAGAATCCATTGAAGATGCAACA
>JAFLJU010000221.1 GCA_022712835.1 Desulfobacteraceae bacterium | reverse complement strand
GTCAATCCCCAGGCGCTTCAACCCGGATGTCAGGGTGTCAAAACACAATTTGTGATTAAACCCGGTATCAATAATCAGACTTCGATCGGGAGACCGCACAACATAGGAATTTAAATATTTCAACGGGCTGTCAGGCAGGGGCACTTTAATACAAAACAACTCTGGACATATTTCTTTTACGATACCGGTTTTTTCCATATAAAAATAAACCCCTTGTCATCAGGCAATCTTTGTGTCGATCCACCAAGTCAACCACCATGGGGCAGCGGTGACACTGCCAATATCTAAAAGTTTCACTCATCCGTGTCTTGAATTGTCCTGTGGTACCCGACGAAATAGGCCAGCCGCTTCTGCATCCCCATAGTCATCAAAGATTTTAGCGGTATAACCCAGCCTGTTATAACCGGTTTTATCGGTTCATTTTTTTGTTGGATTCTATAATGCAAGGATCACGATTCCTTTACCTTTCAAAGGTAATACCTACTGCTCAATCGAATAGGGGTTTAGAAACTGCCGTCTCCAAAGAAGTTTCTTATCCACTTCATTCAAGTCAGCTTCTTTACAGACAGCGTCCCAATGCTGTTCAATTACGGCAGTCAGGTTACCGAATGTCTCGTATGCTTCTTCCTCAGAAAGAAGGTAGTTATGCGCGGTCTCAAGGCATATTTTAAGTTGGCTCAGATTGTTGTTGCCAGATATGAGCATGGCCTGCGAAGCCTCATTGCCTGTACGGCCTTGCGGACAAATGTCATAAGCAGGTGTCAGGGTTAGTGCTTTACCATCCCAAAACGCCGCATGGTTCCGCGCATGATCGTCGGTATTGCCGCACAGAATATTGAAAATGAGTCGAGAAAACAGCTCTTTCAGCGTATGCTTCGGATTGGTAAAACGGTGGCGGATAATTTCGGATAACGTTTCATAGCTGGCGTACCGCGCCATCATGTCATCCAAGCTAAATAAAGTTAGAGCTGAAACCATAGCCTTTCGTGCCCACTTGTCGCCTTTTGGCACGCGATCAAAACGCTCTATCAAAAGTACATCTTTGTTAGCCGCTTTGGCAAGCCTTACTGGTGCAACATTCAATCCGGCCAATTCAGCCAACCGCATGGCGATGAATTCAGCTTTAACGACACTGTACAGATCGGTGCTGGATGAAAACTTGGCCACATATTTTTTGCCGTGGTCTTGAATTAATGCTTTAGGACGAGCACCACCGATAGCACTACCATGAAACAACGCCTGATCCAACTCAGGTGTTAGGGGCACGCCTTCTTCGACTCGTTTTGCAGATTCAATCAACTCTTCCATGCTGACATTATTTGCATAACGCGGCACGTATTCTGTAGGTGATCTCTGAAAATCAAGCGCACCTATCCGGTCCGAACCAGATTCCAGCAAGTAGGTCAATTCATCCAACTCGGCTGTATCGGTGCCAGCACCTTTTAATCCTAGTTTTTTGTTGATAATCACACGCCGGCCCCATGCATCAGGCGCGGCATCCCTGATACAACCTGGCATGGTCAAACCCTCTGGCAAGGGAAGCACACCAGCTTTTAGCGGCAATTCGGGTTCGTAAATTGCCATCACCGGTTTGCTGTCACCGACACGATTCAGGTAGCTTTTACCATAGTTGAACAGGATATTGCCGTTATCAACTTCAAGCCGCCCGGCCACAACAGGCTCGGTTTCGTTCGGGAGCCATATCCAGACAAAGGCTTCTCTCTCTGCTTTAAAAGTCATCGCGCACCATTTTTGATTTCTTGCGAACAGATTTTGGTAAGAGCGCCAATTTTTCCTTGGTTTGACCCAGGTATTTCGTCAGAGTGCTTTCATTAGCATCAAACAACTTGACACCTACAATGGTTGCCACTTCGAACACGGCTCCGATTTCACATTTGAGATTGCCTTTTTCAATACGTTGCAGCAGTCCTCTAGAAATACCAGCACGATCGGCCAATTCCTGAGCAGTGAGCTTGCGGTCATTACGCGCTTCTCGGATCAACGCGCCGAGCAAGGCAGCCGCATCGCGATTATAGCGAGAATAGGTTCGTGTGATGGACTTTGGCATCATTTTCCCTTTGATTTGCATATAGACCATAAGATAGCTTGATGATCTTTTTGTGAATCACAAATAATATACTTTAACTATCTTGTCAAGAGAGATTTGGTCCGTATATGATCCATATGATGCTATTATGAACTATACACAGAGCATTTTTTATCATTTGGGATCATACTATAAGAGGGGTATTTAAATATTAGCCAGAGCAAACCGGATATTGTTTCCAGACAAATTTCTGATGATGGTTCCGTTTTCCTCTAGATATCTCAGATGGGACAATGCTTCTCCGGTTGCAAACCACTGCTGGGCGATGGGGAAATCTTCCCAGGAAGCGGCCTTGATATCCCAACTCATTCTGGCCGCTGTTTCATAGGCGGACTTCGGGGCGTTATTCAGGATGTTACATATTTCATCCAGCCGGTTTTCATGGTGCCGTGTTAATTCATCAACACGTGATTTTAGGTCAGTAAATCCCCGCCGGTGGCCGGGCAAAACAGACACCACCTCTAATTTACCTACCTTTTCAAGGCTCTGCAAATAACTTTTCAGAGGGTTTTCACTATCATTCCAGCACTGAATATTGGGGGAAATATCAATAAGTACGTGGTCCCCTGAAATCAGAATTTTTTTGGAAGTTTCATACAGACAGATATGCCCCACTGTATGACCCGGTGTCTCGATACAAGAGAATGTGTAGTCGCCATAGGTTAATGAATGACTTTCTGACAGGATATTGGCCTCGGGAGCCCACTCAACACCGAATTTGCTTCCCGGATGTGCTTCCAAAGCCTCTTGCAGCTTTCCTTTCGGGAATCCTTGCTGGTCAGCATTTTTGAGCATGGGCCCAAATCCCTGCCAGTTTTCAAGAAGTTCTGTTTCAGGGCGATTAAAATAAACACGGGTGGTGGGAGTCTTTAATTTGGGAACCAGACTAAAATGGTCTGCATGAAAATGGGTTACAAAAATATCGGTTTGGGCAAGGTCAATCCCCAGGCGCTTCAACCCGGATGTCAGGGTGTCAAAACACAATTTGTGATTAAACCCGGTATCAATAATCAGACTTCGATCGGGAGACCGCACAACATAGGAATTTAAATATTTCAACGGGCTGTCAGGCAGGGG
>JAFLJU010000034.1 GCA_022712835.1 Desulfobacteraceae bacterium | reverse complement strand
GCGGCAAACAGACAGGAACCAGCCAGGGCCGCAACCCATATCAAGGATTTTTTTGTTTTTTTGAATGTGTAGCTCACATGAAGCGGCCCTTAAAATGTTTTTCTTAAGCCACTCTTTATGGTTATAATATTTGGGGGCGGCTGCACAGTTCCTTGAAAGGGCTGAATGGGAGTCTTTCAATAAATGGTTCAGTTTAATGATATCAATATCTTTTATCATATTTGCATAGGCATGGTTTAAGTGGGATCTGTTAAATTCTCGGCAGGCGTTTAATTTTTTATTAAATTGAATCCATTTTCTAATTGAAGTTGGAATTAATCTGTTTATCATTATTTTTTTCCCTGGAATTTGGAATCCTGATTTTTAACCTTTTCTGGCAATGAGTAAAGGGCGTGAATATCCATCCGGCGCAATGACGCGAATGAATGGGAATCCATTTTCTTTGATGACCCGAAGATTATATTCTATAGATGCTTTTTCATAGGTGTAAGGATCACTTCGGCCTATATTAATTTCAGTATTACATTGAACAATAAAAATATCTGTTATGGTACTTATGTGTTGAATTAAATAGGCAATTGAGTCGTCATCCATATAGTATATGCAGCATAAAGCCATTACAATATCAAATTTGCCGATATCCATGTTTAAAATATCTTTCATATTTCCATGAATATATTTTAAATTGTATTTTTTTTCATCTATCCATTCAAACCCTCTTTTTATAAAAAGACCCTGTTCTATATTTTTTTGGTTTAATTCTATTCCTAGGGCTTCTTTCGCTCCGTTACGAAGCATCTGTATCGAATAGAATGCATTGTTGGCGCCTAGGTCTAAAATCCTTTTTCCCGAAATGATTGGTAAATTTTGTTTTAGTATATAATGCCATCGACCATATCCGACTTCTGTTTTCCAGAGGTCTCCCATTCTTAAACCAGCACAAAAATAGACCGGCGAATAGGTTTTGTTTTTCCGGGTTGTCTTGAGTTCTTCTTTCATCCTTTGAAAGGTCATTCTTTTTGTGCCAAAATGCAGGTTGAACAGTTCAACTTCCTGGTCTCTTAGTGCGTTAAACATACTTTTCGGAAGGCTTGAGTGATGTCTTGTGCTGTCGAAATCGAATATGTATGGATTTCTTGATTTCTTTTCGATTATGACATTGCCATATTTTATATCATTCCATAGGAATCCTCTTTGGTGGAGTTTCCTCATTTCTTCAAAGAGGTTATCCACAAATTCTGAATCAACCACATCGTATATAACGCGTTTCCCTTCGTGAATCCGCCGGAGCCACTCTTTTCTATTATCAGAGCTTGATAATTTCAAAGGGGCCTTTGTTTCCCTATCACGCAATGAACTTGCCTTTTTTGCCATATCTTCCCGAAGGACCAGTCCCGGGATATAGGAGACGGTTAAGGTTAAGTTGTCAAAATCAACATCCATAATTGAGGGTAGATTACAGCCTGAGGATCGGAGGCAATGGAGTGTTTTTAGCTCATTTATAAAGGCAAACTTATTTTCCCCATAGTTTTTTTTTATACCAATATATCCGGTCAATGCCACCATTTTCAGAATGAACCTGTTCCGTTTTAAGAATTCTTCATTCGAGGTCATTGGTAAGCCTTTGATTACGCCAAAATGGGACAAGTAAAATCCATCCTGGTCAATCTCTGCGATTACAACTTCGTTTGAAGTTTCCTGAAGTTTCCTGATTTTATTACATTGTTCTGGGGGGAGTCCTAACTCATTTGTCCTTATCAAATACCCGGAGACCTTATATCGTAGGATTTGGTTTTTCCTTCGTCTCCAACGGGTATATTCCTGGTTCAAAAAAAGGTGTTTATCTATTTTTAGCTGTATTCTTTCTGACAATAATAATAGGCGAGGCAAAAAGATCATTAAGCAAGGCAATACCGTATAAATATAAATCAGATGTAAGGTGTATGAGGGACCCTGCCGTTTTAGGACGACAAAGATACTCCTTATCCGTCTGAGAATTTTTTTCATGCCGTACTCCTTTTATCCTAATGAGAATCCATTTCAATAGTGTGCAGTCGATCTTTTATATGTGCCAGAAAGGGGATATAGTAACATTCATATGGGCTATTTATTGGATGTTACCTGCTTTTTTTAGTACATAGTATTGATAGCCAAAATTTATAATAATATGATACCAAAAATATGTTAATACCGTTGAATAAACAGCACCCATATAACCATATTTTTTGATGAAAATAAAATTTAATAGTACATTGCTTGATGATCGCAAAAGATTTGGAATAATCAGTTTTTTTTCATGATGGTTGGCTGTCATTGATATCGTAAAAGGAAGCCCTAAAATACCAAAGGGGATGATCCAGCATAAATATTTTAAGATTTCTGCTGAGCCAAAATATTCATCTCCAAAGGTAGAAAGAATGATTTGATCTGAGAAAAACGAAATAAAAAGAGATACTGGTATCATCAAGACGGCTATCATTGCGGACATTTTAAAAAGCTCTAGGGTTTTTATCTTTTTGTTTTTTTTATAGATCTCTATAAATTGTGGGAATAAAGCCACCTTTGCCATCCTTCCCGCTAAATGCAAGGGCATGACCAGTCTGCTTGCTGCTGAATATATCCCAACACTTTCTGCCGATACCATCCATGAAAGCATTGTGATATCAATCGTTCTATGGAAATACCCGATAAATCCTAATAAGGATAAAACAAATGCTTCTTTAAAAAAGGTAACGTTAACCTTTCCTTTAATTATATTTTTAAGGGAAAATGAAATTGAGAAAACTTTCTTTATAATATACAAATTAATAAAGACATCAAAAATTGTTGAAAGTGTAAAAAAAATAATTAGGTATTCGACGCCGCCCTTGAACCAGATAGTTATTCCAGCAGGTATTATATAGATCAATTTCTGGATCAGCGAGGTGTAGGCAATATATTTCATTTTTAAATTAACGTGGTATACCACCTCAAGTAATGAACTGAAACTGCCAAAGAGAAGGGTAAACGAAAATATCGCTATATATAGAGTGGTGGATCTTGAATAATTAAATAAAAATGAACATATTATCGCGCTCGCAACGGCAAAAAGAGATAAGGTCATTTTAACGCCAAGAATATTTTCAATGACACTTGCCACTTTTTCTTTGTTTCCGGAACAGGCTCTAATTGCAACGCTTTGATATCCTGAAAATATAAAAAAACCAAACATCGCTGTAAACGCTTCAACAGTATTGAAAATACCGTATTCAGATGCACCAAGGCTTCTTGCGATATAAATATTAAATAGAAATCCCAATATCAGGGATATAACTTTCCCCGATATTAAATACAGGATATTGCCACCAATTATTTTAAGTTTCTTAATATTGAATAACACGAGTTTTTGGGTACTCCAATGGTGCAATGTTTTGTTTAAATATTTTGAAACGCTTTTATATACTGCAAAATATTTATTTCCGCATTATAATTGTTTTTTGCGAAAAGATATCCTGCTTCAGCAACTTCAGAAAGTAATTTTCGATCCTCACTGAGTTTTAAGATTATTTCCGCCCATTTTTCTGGCTTGTTTTGAACAAGGAAACCTGTTTTATTATGATTGATATATTTGTTTAAAGGTACCACATCAGATACTAGAACCGGCAACTTCATTGCCATTGCTTCAATTACAGATTTTCCTAACCCCTCAAAATCAGTTGGAAGGGCAAATAAATCTGCTGCCTCTAAAATATCTGTTAATTTCACCCCTGTAACATATCCATGGAACGTCACCCTATGTTTTAAGGGGGAATTGAGAATTTGTTTTTTATACTGTTCAAACAGTTTTCCGGCACCGACAAATTCAATAAAAATATTTCTATGGTTTAATAATTTAAGCGCGTCTATCAGTATATCTTGTCGTTTAGCATAACTGGTAAACCTTGATACACATACAATTGAGAACTTATTCTTGGCAATTGGCTTATTCTTCCTTGTAAAATGATCCAGATCAACCCCAATATCGAGAATAAGTTTTTTAGGATCCAGAATGGTTATCCCGAATTGTTCGCATTTTTCATTAAACAGGGTTTCGAGGCCACTGCTTATGAAATTCAACAGATCAACATTGTTGAATACATATTCAATAGTCGCGGCTCTGACTGAATGTGATTCAAGTTGAATCGTCCAATATAACCCTGCCATCCTTTTTGCAATTTTGAATTGTAGGTTATATTTGTTTCTGATTTTTATAATATCAAAGGTCTCGGGGTAAGTATCGTATGTATGAACAATATTAATGTTCTTTCTTTTAATTAACCTGACAAGTGCCATCCGGTTTTGCTTTCTGATCAGCCTTGATGCAAGCAATGGAAAGATTCTCTTCTTTAGAAGGGGCCATCGCCAAGGTGTAAAGAAATAAACATCTACACCATTGATCTTTTTTTCCCTTGTCCCTGGGAACCGTGAAATTCCATTTGTGAAGTAGCTAACCTTAACCCCTTGTCGTGCCAATTTTTCTGCAATAATCCGTAAGGAAGTTTCAGCTCCGCCACAGCCTATCTTATGGTAGGTAGAATTCCTTGAATAAATTAATACATTTGGTTTTTCTATCATAACGATTTTTCCAATCATCTACTTTGTTGATAGCAGCACATCTTTATAGACTATTGTGATAATACTTTTTATTGGTTACTATTTAAATCCAAAATCACGAATCCAGCCGTTTCTATTCCTCTTTGCGATGCAAAATTGTTGGTTTTTTTGTATCGATATATATTTGTAATTTAATAGGTAAAAATAGTTTTTTCCCCGTATTTCAAATCATAATCCCCTTCATTTGGTCTGTTTTGGTATCTTGCGGTTACACCCGTTAATTTTTTGTATAATATTGTAGTAGTCTTTACTGCGGGCAGGTTTTGTGTTTAATCGGCACGTATCCAATTTGCAATTTTCGCAGAAACCTTCTCGCTGGATTTCTTCCATAAATGATTCCCATCGGTATATTCATAGTCCAATAATTCATCTTCGAAACTAAGATATTTGACATTGTGTGTTTTGCATAAATAATTCATTTTTCCGGTGAAGTCACTTATCAATCGGTTCTCTATTCCCATTATCCGTGGATGGATAGGAAGTCTTACCAAATAAACTTTACCGTAACTTTGTAAATACCTAATCGTTTTGGAAAGATATGTATATCTTAGCGATGAAAATTTATATTGGGGTAACTTTTCTTTTTCGTAGCGGTTCATTTTTTTTTCAAGTCTGGTTTGTTTTGAAACGAAATCCATTGAAACACTTATTTCCAACCATCCGTCATCGTGAACAAAGAAGGAAGAATCCTTTTTGAAAAGTTTAATATAGGGTCCATTATAGTATTTAAGCAGATAGATTATGTTGGGAGTGAGATTTACGAAACGGGTTCCCAATTCTAAATTGTTTTCTCTGAAATTCAAAATATCGTTGGGGTTTTTGGATTTGCTGCTAATACTCCAGGGGTCCACACAAACAATAAAAATTCCATCTTTTGTTTTCTGATTTAATTTTCTTTTAATGCTCTCAAAATAAACTTTGCCAAAGGGGCTATGCTCCATCGTGAATGCATAATTAAATAAATCATTTCGATTCAACTCATGATTTAATATTTGGGGCTGAAGGCCTTGTGCAGCCCTTGAAGTACCCAAAATCAACGAAGATTGCCTGGGGGTGGCAAATCGGATGTAATATGGATCAGTATAGCCATTTGCATGGGAGAATATCCTATAAAATGAAATCATTAGCATGGATAAAAAAAGAAGAGTTTTAATTAAAAATTTTTTCATCATTAAAATTGAAAATAAATGAATTGTTGTTTTTGTCCACAAAAAAGAAATATAACCATTGCGATACAATAGTAGAACAACAATCGAATCGGTGGCGGCCAGTTTAACCCAATATCGGCAATGGCATATTGTTTTTCCCTTCCAATCCATTCAATGACCATAAATCCCAGTACAAATAGAATGGTGGCCAAGGATTCACGATTCCCCCTAAAATGCGGAAACGAAAACAATGAAACAGAAAAAATTTCTGATAGGTAGCCAATCCCATGTTTAAGATTTTCAACCCTGAAAAATATCCAGGCCAATACCGTCAGGCAAAAGGTCATGGATATATTAAAAAATTCATTAACGGTTGGTAAATGTTTGCCTTTTGCAACAATTTCAAGGTTATTTCGGTTTTTGGTGAGAATTAATAAGGGTAAAAAGTAAAGGGCATTTAAAGCACCCCAAATAATGAACGTCCAATTTGCCCCGTGCCAAAAACCACTTACAATAAATATGATAAAAATATTTCTAACTGTTCTCCATGTCCCGCCTTTACTACCGCCAAGTGGTATGTACAGGTAATCCCTAAACCATGTAGAAAGAGAAATATGCCATCGCCTCCAGAATTCAGCAATGTCCCTTGAAAAATAAGGGAATGCAAAATTTTGTATTAAGTTGAAACCAAAAAGCTTTGAAATGCCTATCGCAATGTCAGAATAACCAGAAAAATCTCCATAGATTTGAAACGTAAAGAACAATGCACCCACAATCAATGTACTTCCGGAATATTCAGCCGAATTGTTGAAAATATTATTCGCATATATGGCACAATTGTCTGCAATTACAAGTTTCTTGAATAATCCCCAAAGAACCTGTTTTAACCCGTCTGCTGCCTTGCTATATTCAAACCTTCGTTTTGTGTAGAATTGTGGGAGAAGATGAGTCGCCCTTTCAATCGGGCCTGCAACTAGTTGAGGGAAGAAACTGACAAAGGCAGAAAAAGCAATGAAATCTCTTGTCGCCGCAAGCTTTTGTTTATAGATATCAATTGTGTAACTCAGTGTTTGAAAGGTATAGAAACTTATGCCTATGGGCAATATGATATTCAGTGAATTGGCTGGTATCTTGGCTCCGAAAAATGAAAAAGCAACAATGAAATTGTCTAAGAAAAAATTGTAATACTTAAAGAATCCAAGCATGCCAAGGTTAACCAAAATGCTTGTTCCAAGTAGCATTTTGCGTTTTCTTTTATCCTTTTGGTTTGAAAGGCCAATGCCAACTGCATAGTCAACCATGGTGCTCAATAGAATTAAAGATAAAAAGCGCCAGTCCCACCAACTGTAAAATACATAACTACTTGCAACGATTATGAAGTTCTGTAATTTTAGATTCCCTGTCACAAACCAATAGAGGATAAACACGATTGGCAAAAAAAATGCAAAGTCTAATGAGTTAAAGAGCATTATAACAGGGATTGGAGAAATTCGTTATTAATATCACCATGGGTTGCCAGGTCTTCAGGTGTCACTAACAAAACAGGGATTTCTTTTATCTTCAGGTGTGTTGCCACCGCGGAGCGATGATGCCCATCAAGGCGCATTGTTATCTTCTTCGATACAAAAAGCCAGGAGAAAGAATTCAAGCTGTTGTTGTTAACTTTATACCCGTTTTTTTTCATGGAGGCGTATAACCGATAATATTTATTTACCCATTTTAGCGTTTGTTTTAATGTCATCTTGCGTTTGGTTCTCTGCATGTGGAAGTAATTTGTTTTTCTTAACCCCAAAACAATTCTGAAAATATTTTTTTCAAAAAGCGCCAGGATCTCTTTATCAAAGGCTATGAATTCTTCGGCGGGTAGTATTTTTTTAACGGCACAATTGGTAATGGTACCCAAATGGTTTGATGGATCAAAATTTTGATGGTCCTGGAAAAAATCCAGCAAATCATAGCCTGACCTTTTGATATAGAGTGAGTATCTATAAAATTTAATCACATAAATGCACAGGGTTAAAAAGCTAACTTGGCATTGGGCTTTTAGAATGTAGTAATAATTGGTCCTGGTAAAGTTTAATAAAGTACTGATTGGGCCTTGGTTGAAAACAGAAAAAATTTTTAATTTTCCGGGGATTTTTTCCCTTGCCCGGCTGGTATATTCCGTTGGCAGGTATGGTAAAATGGAAATCATTACATGGATTTTCTCTTTTAGTATGATTTTCCAGAGACCCTTGGCAATATCAGGATAAAGATCTGTCTGCTGGATAAAATTTTTGTCAGTTTGCACGGTCAAACTCATAGGTTAGCTTCCCTTAAGATAGTCGATACATAAAGATACCGTTTTTATGGGTGAATTAACCCGTGAATATCTTATGCAGAATACGTTGCCTTCTCGTATTTTTTTTGATAAATTTTTCAACTAATATAGATTGGATGTAAGTTGTCACCGTCCCCCCCATATAGCAAATAAGAAAATTTAAAACCCAATTCCAGTTTTCTGTAGAATGAAACAGGCGGAAACATGCATGTACAAATATCCAATGCCACAGGTAAATCCAAAGAGTATGTGAACCAATAAAACCTATTGTTTTGTTTTGTGATATTTTTTTGACCAATTGATAATCTTTTATGATGAATAGGAAAAATGTGGCCAGCAACGCATATGAAAAATAATATAGTGTGGGTGGATATTTATCTCTCTGGGTCAATCTGAGTCCATTTTCTTTGTAGAAAAAAAATAATATGAATAAACAAAAAATAATAAAAAACCCAATTGCATATTCTATTTGCTGCTTTTTTGTTAGATTATTCATGATTGAGCCCGCAACAAGAATACATAAATAAGAAAAATTATAGACAAGTAAAATTGAAACAGTTTCTGTTAACAGGGTTGATTGAAACGTGTTAAAATAAAAAATTATTAATTCATTCACAATCAGAAAAATGAACAAAGAAAAAGGGGGCAGTTTTTTTTTTGAAAGAGCTACGACCAAAGGAGTCAAGAGCGACATAAAGAATAATATTCTGATTATCCAAACCCCAACGGGTCCGCCGATCATTAAATAGGAGAGCTTAATATCAATGATTGACACTGGAGAACCAGATCCCATTCGTATGAGAAAATAGAGTGTTAGAAAAATCCATGTTGGGATAATTAGCCTTAAAACACGGTCCATTGTGTATGCGAAAAAGTTGTCACTTTTTGTTGAAAAGTTCATGGCACAATACCCGCTAATAAAAACCATTAAGGGAACATCAAAGTTTCTTAGTTGAAATAAGAACAGTTTCGGAATACTGGAATGTGCCAGTATAATGCAGCTAATACCAACAAATCTCAAGAAATCAATTGAGAGGTCTCTTTTTCTTGGTCCGTCATTTGAGTGGGAGGCTGGTTGGTCCTTAGAAGAATGCTGTGTGTTTGTTTTAATGGATGTCATAAATGTTTTTTGCCGCTCGATATTTGTTTTTTAAGGGGTAAGATATCTCAACTTAAAACGCGATTGCTTGCGGTTGGCAATATTGCAAGCCTCTACCTTCCAAAGGTATTGGGTTTAATCAGAAAAAATACACATCATTTTATCTAAATTATTGGGAGAATGATGTCCTACTGCATATTCCCTGGCGTCATTTCCCATTTTTTGACGTAATTTATGATTATGTATCAAAAGAGTGGTGTCTTTAATCAATTGCATAAAATTGCCGGAACAAAAACCAAGCCCTCTTCTTTTTAAAATATTATCTGGATCCACCTGGAGGCTGATCACTGGAACTTTGTTCATCCATGCCTGGATGAAAGTATTGTTGAAACCTTCTAAATGGCTAGTGTTAAGTAAAATATGGCTTTTTGATAATAATTTATTCACTTCTGAATTGGATATTTCGCCTGGAAGTTCTATTTTGTTTAGACTCGCTTCAGTTTTCAGCGTTTGATATTGTTCATTTCTACCGACCATAATCGGCTGTGTATTTGGAATATTACCCAATGCCTGAATAAGGCGAATGAAAATTTCTGGTTGTTTAACCGGTTTCCAGTTGGCAATCCAAACTATTTTAATGATAGAATCCTCTTTTTCTGAATCCTTTGGAATAGGATGCCAATTGCCAATTACAAAATCACATTTTAGTTTGTAATTTTTTTTTAAGAGGTTTGACTGATGATGAGTCTGGCCGATGATACAGTCACTATGGTTCAATCCGTATTCCACCATTTTTTTATCCAGAAGACGAAATGGTTTTGGGAGCAACTCTTTATATTGAGACGGAATCACATCACTATCAGAAGCGATGTGCCATATTATCTTACAATTTCTTTTTTTTGAATAAAGGGATGCAATCATAAAATATGCATTGGTACCGCGAATATATATAATGTCAGGTTTTATCCGTTTCAATATCTTGTATAGCTGCCTTCCTTCAAATACAAAACTTCCACTCACTCCCTTAATACGATAGGGGTTAATACCATAGAGGGTGTATCCGCAATCCTTTATTACCGTTTCTTTGTCCCAATAATTCCGGAACACGAATGAAATATCCATTTTTTGTTTTAATCGTTCAGCCAATAACAGAGCCTGGTATTCAGCACCCCCTTGGAAAAAAGGGAAATAGCCTGTTATAAATAGGATCTTTTTTTTAACCATCAGTCCATTTCTAAACATATCTTAACGGCTTCACCATAGGATATCAGATTTGTGCTAAAACGGTTGTTGTCAATAGCAGCACCCTTTGCAAGCTTATTTCTTATTTCGGGATGCTGCATTAATTTTAACTTGTTAGTTATATCGTTAATTGAATTCGGTTCATAAAAGAGTCCATTTGTACCATTTTTTACAAGATACTTGAAAGCGCCGAATTCAGGTGCAATCAGAGGTACTCCTGACGATAGCGCTTCTATGGCAGCCATACAGCGTCCTTCTGATAATTCTTTCCTGGTAGGAGATACTGCAACCCAGGTTTTGCCCAGAAGTTCTGCAACTTCATTTCTGTTAATTTCTCCTAGAAGATGGACTTTTGTTTTAAGATGATCTTTAATTATCATTCTTTTTAGTAGAGGGGATGCAATTCCGGATCCCGCAAAACACAATTCATAGTTGGTTTTATCTTTGAGTTGTTTAAATGCATTGTAAAGATCAATCGTCCCCTTATTTGTTTCTAATCTGCCGATATAAGATATTATTCGGCTGTCCTGGCCAAAGCAATTAAGTTTGTCGGATGTTTTTAATTGGTCTTTTCTTGCTTGAATAATATCCCAATTGGATGCATTGTATTCAACCGTTTTTTTTGATGGGCCAGCGATTTTTTTTACCTGTTTTGATAAATATGGTCCGTGGCAAATAATTGAATTGGAATTTTTTAGAACACTGTGTTCTATTTTCCTCGCCCATTTTTTTCCAACTTCCAAATCAGTATGGATACTCATTGTGAACGGTATCATATTTATGCGAGCATACAAGTAATATAACAATAACCCGTGGGTACGAACGCAAAGGATATGATCTGGTTGATATTTGAATAACTCAACTATTATACGCAGTATGCTGTGTAATATTTTAATCGGTTTTTTGAAAATTCCTTTAACCACAATGGGGTTTATATTTTTGGCAATACAGGAGTTGAATCGTACAAGCCCTTTTTTTTTATTGGTGGAGAGATATAAAATATCTGTTGATTCTTGTAAAACATGTGAAGTTGTATAAACATAGGAATAATGACCGCCTGTTATTATATCTGATGCCTTGCTGTGTTCAAGTTCTTCGCATACATTCCCATATTTAATATAACATAGTTTTTTTCTGTTCTTGATGCCTAAATTGGAAACTTTTTTCACGGTTAGTTTGATTTCCCAGATGGTGTTGTGATTTTGAAATATGCGTCTTTTGTAATAATTTTCATACATGAAGCCTTTTGTGCGACCTTTATTCTGGCGTTATTTGAAGATTAGCTAATCAAGAAATAATCATTGTCGCCGTTTCGCATATATTCGAAATCGATATGTTTTTGTCCTCATTGCCATCTATGTGATGTACATATTTCCCCTGGTCTTTTAATGCTTGATATAGTCGTTTGAGGATATTGTTACCAGCTTTAAAATTGCTCAACAATTCCGCTGAGTTTAAATCATAGGGTGATATTTGGTTTTGATACCTCAATTTAAGTCTTTCAATACAATTGTGAGGATCTGTGTCAATCCATAATACATGCTGAGATATTATCGGTGCCAGTTTCGCATAGGAAAGTATTAATTCATCCGATATCGAATTTTCCATATATCCAAATAGGGTAAAACAGCGCTGGGAAAAGGCTTCATCCATTATGACAAGTTCTGGGGCATGTGTATGTTGTGAGATAAGCTGTACTTCAATAAAAGATTTAATAATCGTTTCCCATATGGAGTATACCAAGGTTTTGGATAGATTCGATTCGGAAAGCAGTTTTGATAAGAATGCAACAAATTCCAAATGCCGGGAGGACAAGGTAATAAACTCCGGTGTGGCAAACTGTGTGCTCATCAATGGCCACCAAATTCGATGAGGAAAGCGTTTTATCATGTTCTTGATGAATCCATCATTGCGTCTCCGAATGCAAAGTATGATGGCTTCTTTTCTGGATAACGCTTTGCATGGTAGTGTGATTAGATGTTCTTTTAGCGCTGAAGATAATGTGCTTTTACCGGACCCTGGTAGCCCTGCGAATTCCAGATACATACAAACAACTCTCCATGACAGGTTAGAAGATATTGAGACTTTTGATTAATTGAGGTTGTTAATCCGGCAAAAGCCGCTTAAAACCAATCGTTTTTAACCCACCAAATTCTGACTTAACCCCCTTTGATTTTAAATTCGAGTTAATCAAAGGTCATGATTTGCAAATGTATGATTACTACTGAGAATAGTCTTCTATCCCTTGGAGTATTCTTTTTATGGATTCCGGTTTAAACCATCTTGAGTGGGGTGTCTTGACATTAATTTTTTTGATCTCGCCTTTAAAGAAGGTATTCAGTTTTGGGGCGTATCTATCCACCCAGCCATTTGAATAAAATAAGAGTACGCGCCCGGAATAGGGTATCGGGGTATAGGGATTAGACTCGCAAGCTTTATAAAAAATATTTTCCATGGACCTGAATTGTATCGCTTCAGGGACAGGCTTTTCTGTGGCAATATACAGGCGTTCCCTTATCTCATCCAGATAAGAAAAATAATATCGAATTCTGTTTTTGGTTTTCAAGATGAGTTTTTTAAATATATAGAGAATCCCAAAAGTATTTATTTCATGACTTTGTTTTTTTAAAAATGAGGATATCCTCCCATTTGATTTTTCTATGTTTTGTGTTTTTTCTTTTCTGTTCCAATTTTCATCAATTATAACAAGCAATTCAACCATATGTTTCATATCGGTAAGCTGACAGGCTATTTCGTGGGCGACAATGGAATTTTGGCATGATCCCATAATAATGTAGGGGCCTTTGGGGAAAAAAGTGAGAATGTCAGCTATGCATTTTTGGGCGAGTTGTTTGATGTCAAGGGAAAGCGTTTTCCTCTTTTCCTCGGCATAAAAGTGAATAAAAATAGGTGCGTGATAAAATGGGTGTCCTGCAAGGTTTGCACGTTTATAGGCTTGGGCAGACTCCACAGAATTCCCAACTAAGATAATAGGCGTTTTGTTTCTTTGGGGATGGGATGATTTTGGAGCCGTTGATTGGGGGTTAATCATCTTTTTTGGTGGCATTTCAGGTTTTGGGAAGGGGGTCTCAACATAGCCTTGGGATAGTTTCGGTATCACGAGTCTTTTATAATCAATTCTTCCATAAAAATGAATTCCGTTATTTTGTAGCATTTTTACACGGTCACCGGTTTTAAAGAAAAATGATTCCGGATGGAACGCCTTTAATCTTACAAAATATTTTTTAGTGAGGCTTGGGTTGTTTAAATACCCTCTTGAAATCTGGGGTCCCCCTATGTAAAGCTCGCCCATGGTTCCTGGCAATGCCGGTTGTTGAAATTGGTTTAATATGCACAAACTGACAGTTGGGAATGGAAGGCCAATGGAAACTTTTCCGTTTGAAGAACCGGATCCGGATGTAATATCTTCACTTGTAACCGTAATGGTCGCTTCTGGGGGGCCATAGGTGTTGATCAGTCTGATGCCTGAGTTGACAGCCATATCCCATTTTTGAACTTTGTCGGAATTTGTTTCCTCTTCTCCGCTGATTATTATTAGTCGTATCTGCTCCGGTATGGCCAGGGTGCCGATTTGCTTAACAATCATATGCCAAAAAAATGTGGGAAGATCTAATACGGTAAGGCTGTTTTCCCTGGAAAAATTAAAGAGCTGAGATGGGGAATGGATGATCCGTCTGGGTTCCATTACAAGGGTAGCGCCTGAAAAAAGCGTGGGAAAGATTTCTCCTGCTGCTGTGTCAACACTGATGGAAGCAAATTGAAGAATCCTGTCATCGGGTCTGATGTCATAAATTTCGCTTGCAGATCGAGTGAACGCAACCAGGGAACTGTGCGTCACCATTATCCCCTTTGGGTGCCCTGTTGAGCTGGATGTATATATGATATATGCGGTGTTTTCTGGTGTTACCTCGGTTTTGGGCATGGCCGCATCCATTTGTCGAATGCGGTCCATTTCTTCATTCAGTTGAAGAATAACAGCTCTCTTTTGGATGGGTTTTTTTTCATGGATTTTGGGTTTGTGAAGTTGGGAGGTGATGATAATCTTGGGAGTGCAATGCTCAATAATACAATTGATTCGTTCGTCAGGGTCATTGGGATCAATGGGAACATACGCACTGCCGGATTTGAGTACCCCAAGGATGGCTGCAATGAGAAATCTATCCTGTTCAAGCAGTAGCACCACATTCTTTTCAGGAGCTGCGCCTAAGTTTATGAGGTAATGTGCAATCTGACTCGAAAATATGTTTAACTCACCATAGGTAAGGCTACCGGTTTGATCACAGACAGCCGTTGTGTCTTTGTTTGAGGAGGCTTGAATATTAATCAGATGGTGTACGCTGCTGTCAGGTTTCACATGGGGTTTAAAGGTGTTCAGTCTTTGGTTGATATCTTTTTTTTCAGGATCTGTTAATATGGAAATATCCATGAGTTTAGGATCTGCAATTTGAACAATTGACTCAAGGCAGGTGATAAAATGACCCATGATTTGTTTTATTGCAGCTGTTTCAAATCTTCGTCTGTCATAGGCTATGGTAATCAGAAGTTCATCAATTCCATTGATCGTTAAAAAAAGAGAGCCGGGCGTTCTTTCAAGCAATGATACCTTTGAGCAGGATATTTTCTCCTTTTGATCCTTGAGTGCCGCATCCATAGAGTTTTCATTATATGAAAACAAAATATCAAACAGAGGTCTACCTTCTGCAGCCGGGTCCCATGCAAGGATATCGGACGGTGAATTATGCTCAAATTCTTTTGATACGACCCAGTTGTTTCGAATTTTATTTAAAAAGCTTGAAAAATTTTCTTTTGGATCGATTTGGATTCTAACAGGTAAAGTGTTTGCATACATCCCTGTATCACCCGTCCCTTTTCCCCTCCATTGCCGGATGGATCGTGTGACCCCAAAAACAATATTATTTTCTCCTGAATAATGGCTTAAAAGGATTGCCCATGCGCCCATTAATAAAAAATTTATTGTGATGGCATTTTGAGAACAAAATTTTACCAGCTCAGCGGTTATATCAGAAGTGACCCGTGACCGAAGGCTTTTTGTTGTTAAGCGTATGGAATGTTTTTGTCTCTTATTCTCCTTAGCTATACTTTCTTTTAAAAGGAAAGGAAGATAGAGGGGGGATGTAACGCCTTTTAATTGTTGTTGCCAAAACTTGCGATCCCTTGTATTGGAACGTTTTGCATTTAACCATAGTACATAGTTCTTGAATGATCCCGGTGGGGTCAGTTCAATATTTGGATTCTGATAGGTTAAAAACAGATCTTTTAAAATGGTAACCATGGTTCTTTTGTCTGCAATGGCATGGTGAAAACTTAATATGCAGGTGTATTGAGTTTCACCTGTTTTTAAAAGCGCCATCCTAAAAACAGGCGGATTATCAAGGGAAAACCCAAGTCTTCTATCTGCTTGAAGAAACATGGCCAGAAATTCATCTGTTTCAGGTTCGGACTTTTTACTCCAGTCGTTGAATTCGATATTTATTTCATCAAGCACGGCAACATATTGAAGGGGTTGTTTATTTTTCCATTCAAAGCCAAGGCGCATGATTTCATGGTGTTGAATGATTTTTAGCCATGCGGTTGTAAACTTTTTAATATCAATGTTTTGGTTAACAGTGAACACAATCTGTTCTATATAGGCACCCGCACCCGGGGGGGATTCTAATGATTCCCTGATCATGCCATTCTGCAGGGGGGAAAGAGGAAAATACTCCCGTGGTAAGACCGTGTTCATTTTTTATTCCGTTTTATCAGGTTTGCAAGTTCTTTTATGGGAAAATGGTTTTGCGGTTCAATCATTGGGCCTCCCGGATGACATTTGGGTCAAGGAGGAGGTAGGTGAGAATTTCATGTCGCTTATATTGCTTAAGGGCGTAACTTCTACCAACTTCATTGTTGTTGTAATCCATCCGGTGTTCTGCTTTAGTGTTGGTGTCATCTCCCTGTTCATGGGCATCGGTAATTTGTTTGGCAAATACTGGCCCATATTCCTCGGCCAGTAAATAACTCCATAACACATGGCGATATGCATCCTCAGGGATGCCGTCGTCCGCTTTAAATTTTTCGGATTCTTTTTTTGCCGTGTTCATTATCTTTAATAGCTTTGGGACTTTAACGAGGTTGACGGAAAGCAGTGCCGCCTCAGCATCTGTCAATTTATCTGCCATGAGCCAAGCGATGGTTTTAAAAAACTCTTTGTTGACAACAAGCGTATACTCGCCTTCAGAATTTTGTTTGGATTTTATCATTGCTTTTACCAACTCTGTGCCAATGACAAAAGAGCCGATACCCGAAAATTTTATCGGTACGATTGTTTTCCCGGTATGTGCAAGGGTACTGATTTTTTTTATGAGATCACTGATCTGGGAATAGGCTGTATTCGGCCGGAGAAGATCAAATTCAAAATCAACACGAAGCCGGGCTTTTTCTATGCGGTTCAGATGTTCCCCTAGCGTTCCTTCCTGGGAAGGGGGCTGACGGGCTGACAACCCATTGGCAATTAAAATGAATTTTTTCCCGATGATGTCTGAAAAAATGAGGTCCAGGCTTTCTATATGGACGACCCAGGGGGCTCCTGAAAAGAGTTTGTTATCAACAATGATTTGTGAAGAGATATCCTGCCATGTGATCGTATCCATTGAGGATAATTTAGCGCTTGCAAATTTCAGTCTCTGGATTTTTATACCTTTGAAATATTGATTTTTTTCAAATAGTTGGGTAGCTTTAAGAGAATAATTGAAAATCAGATTATCCGAAAATCTAAGGGTTGCGGGTATCAATAAAAGAAATAGAATAAATAACAGAAAAAAAATCATTTTACGCATTTTAAATTTTCCTGAACAATAAAGTGAACAAAAAGGAATACAGAAGAGGAGTATATAACTCCGTCCTTTTAATTACACTATAAGCCACGTTTAAATGCCCCAAGTAACTAAATTAGATAATAGATAGTGCGTCATATGGGTAACAAACATGCCATATGAAGACAAATTTAAACAAAACTGACTATAGTATATGAGTCTTAATTAATCAACTGTTCAATAGAATTCAAAACTGCCAAGAGATTCTTTTGACGCAACTATACATAGCTTCAGGGTTCCTGTTAATCCGTTTATCTGAACCTGGAAATTATGATTCCCATTTAAAACAATTATTAAAATAGGGTTCCCCTTTTTTTTTGTAATTTATCCAACAGTTTTTTTGCATCCGTTGTCAGTCTGGATTCTGAATTCGGGGCCAGACATTTATTAACGGCTTTTATTGCCGCATCATAATTTTCCTGAATTTCATGTATATGGGCAATCAATAGGTTGGTGCTTTTCATGGACGGCCTCAATTTCAGAACCCGTTTGGCATTGAGCAAGGCCTTGTCATACTGTTTTAAATCAATGAGCACTTCAGCAAGGGTATAATAGACATCGGGAAAAGGAAGATTTTTTGTTAGTATTATTTTCCCATGTTCATATGCATCTTCGTGTTTACCGTTTTTTTGGAGGGTTTTGAGTAAGTTTATACGGGCGGTGGTATATCCCGGGTTCAACTCAATCGCTTTGGCAAAGGCTTTTTCAGCTTCCAAACTTTTGTTACTGAATAGTAATTGTGAACCTAGGCTGTTGTAAAGATCCGGATAGGTAGGGTTTTTCTTTATCTGTTCTGATATGAAAGGGATTAAAAAGGTCGAAATACTTATGTCCTCCTGGGCATATTTTGAATTGCTGAACATGGCAATGATCTCTGAAAAGTTTGGCATAATGTCCAGACCTTTATGAAATTCGTCGCGTAAATCTTCCAGGGATATATGATTCCCAAAAAGGTGCTTGATCTCCCTTGAAATATTATAGGAAGACTCCGATGTGGGATCAAAAACCTTGAGAAATTTTTTAATTGAATTGAACCTTTTGTCGTTGGGGTATAATAGAAGCGCTTTTTCTATCTGTTCCAGGGCTGCACTTGTTTTATCATTTTGACAATAAAATATAATTAATTTAACCTGGGCATTTTTAAAGGCGGGGCTGATTTGCACTGCCTGCTCAAGGTGATTTATGGCCTCCTTTTGCCTATTACATTCTCCCTTTATGATCCCAAGCAGATAGTGGACATCCGCATAGTGAGGGAATTTTTTAATAATCGTATTCAATCCCATCTGTGCATTATCATATTCGCCCATGCAGGCCAGGGTGATGCTCAGTTTTATTTGAGCATCAACATAATTGGGATTGATATCCAAAGCCTTTTTAAAGGAGGCAGCAGCCTCAACGGTTTTTCCCTGACCCATAAGTGATAGTCCGAGGTGATGGTGAACATCGGCAAAATGGGGATTTTTTTCAAGTAAGCTTCTGTGAATTTCTTCCGCATAGTCCAGTTTTCCCAGGTTATGAAAGATAATGGCCATTTTCAACTTGTTGGGAATATTCCAGGGTTCTGTTTCCTGAATTATTTTAAATGACTCAACGGCTCCCTGAAAATCACCGATATTGTTCAGGCAAATTCCGATAAAATAATTTAAGTCTGTGTGTTCAGGGTTGCAGGCAAGGGCCCGTTTGAAATTAATAAGAGCCTGTTTATTCTCATGTTGGGTAAATTGAATAATACCTAAATTTCTATATGTCAGGCCACAATAAAAACCGGCCAGTTTGTATTCAAGGGAATTGGACAAGGATGTTGCCGCCAGCATTTTTTCTAAATATTCAATTGCTTCGGCATATTTCAATTGGTTGTAAAAATGAATCCCTTTTTTATATGCTTCGTGTGCTTTGCTCTGTTGACGGCCAAATAATTTATTTAAAAGACTCATTTTTTCACCTCAAATTTGATAGCACCAGGATTTTTTATTCATTATCATCACGATATGTGTAGATTTGGTGCTGAACTAATATGCTCCTTTCTTTAGCAAAACTGCCGGAATCGTTTTAAACAGAATTCTCAAATCTTGTGCAAATGACCAGTTGTCGATGTACATCAAATCAAGCTTCATCCATTCGTCAAATTTGATGTTATTTCTACCGCTAACCTGCCAAATACAAGTGATCCCCTGAATCACGGAAAGACGCTTCAGTTGAATGGGACGATATTGAAGAACTTCTTTTTCTGTCGCTGGTCTTGGCCCCACAAGGCTGATATCGCCCCTAAACACATTGAACAGTTGAGGTAATTCATCAAGGCTTGATTTTCTTAAAAATTTGCCGGTGGTTGTTAATCGCGGGTCAGCCTTTATTTTAAAGGCTGGACCATCCATTTCATTTAGATGTATCAGCATTGTTTGCATCTCTTCTGCACCCTTAACCATGGAACGAAATTTAAATAAGATGAATTTTTTTCCATATTTGCCAATTCTCTTTTGTCGAAAGAGGATTGGCCCGGGGGATGTGGCTTTTAGCGAAATCGGAATTGCAATCCAAAATGGCAAACACAAGATTATGAGCAGCGAGGAAATAGTAAAATCAAATACTCGTTTTAGAAAAATGGCTTCAGGGCTGAGATAAACGAACTTGAGTATTTTAAATTCAAATTTTCCGATATGTTCGGAAAAAATACGTCTGCTGCCTGATTTTATTTTTGGACAATTAAGGTTTGTTGTCGCAAAATCGATACCCATTGTAGAACAAGTTTTTAAAAGGAACTCATGTTGCAGGTGCGAATCATTGTCTCCTGTCCAGACCACGCAATCTGTATGATTTTCCTGGAGAATAAAGATTAAGTTACTTATCTCTCCGAGGATTTTTTTGCGGGGGAATGTCTCGTCTGTTTTATCCCCATTGGTTTTTAAAAAACCGGTAATCTGCAAACCATATTCTGGATGGTTTTTAATTTCGTTGAAAATGGATTGTGCCCGGGGGCCGTTGCCTATGAGTAGAAGGTGTTTGAGTATTTTGTCATTTGAGGTGTTTCTTTTTATGAGATAAGAAAGATGCCACCGGTTCAATGCCAGAGTAGGAAATGATAGAAGGCATGATATCATGGCGGCAAATATGGTCTCTTTCAAACTGAAATTTAAACAAAAAAAGATTAAAAAAAAGATTACTGCCGCCAAGATAGATAGAATACCAGATTGGTATGATGCGGCCTTAAAGGTTCGTACATCGACCTTCTCATACACTTTTAATAGGGTCATGATGACCACCGGCATTAGAATATATACCGGAGATAACCCAACGAACAAAATTGTTTTGGTAAAATACCCTTCGATGAGGGGGGTCAGCAGAGTTGAAAAAGAAAAATTGGAATTCCAACTTGTCAGAAAAAATGGAATAAAAATACAATATACAACAAATAAAGAGATTGAGTCTGAAGAAATTTGTAAAAGGCGTAAATATCGTTTTTGATCCGTAAACATGAAATTATTTCCTTTTTCCCCTTTTATTGCTTTTTATTCGGATAGATCCGGTTTGTCAAGTTCTTTTTTGGAATTTTCCGGAATTTTCCATGCTTTCCCTGATTTTTCTTTATCTTTTGCGTAATTTGAACAGGTGGTCCCATAGGTGTTTTTTTGTGTCGGAAAAATAAGGCAAAAAATATTTATTTGTCGCCACTGGTGTCGGGATCGATCCTGAAAGATACACATCCTGCATTACCGATGGATGCGGATAGCGATTTTCACGGGCGGGTCACACAATTTTTAAGAAATTATAGACTGCTCTATGTTATTTATGCAGAAACTACAAGGAAGGGTTATCTGGCTTTGCCCGATGGCTTAGGCATTGGTTTAGGGATGATGGGGGTAGGCTTAATGAGACTGAGAATTTTTGCCCGTGATATCCTTGTAAAAAAGCTTGATTTTCTCCATGTCGGCGTCCATGTCATCTGTGGTAGAAATTGCCGGGCCGATACCACTGATTTTGAGTTTATAGTCCATAAATCCGCAGACAATGGGGATTTGAGCCTGGCTGGCGATCTGGTAAAATCCGGTTTTCCAGTGGGTGACTTTCTTTCGGGTGCCAGAGGGGGCAATTGTCACAATCAGGCGATCTGCATGATCAAATCTCTCCACCATGGCCGCCACAAGATTGCCTTTCCGGGAGCGGTCAATGGAAATGCCACCAAGGCGTTTCAAAAGTCCCGTAAAAGGCCAGAAGAACATGGATTCCTTAGCGATCCAGTGTACAGGCATTTTAAGTTTGAAGATAACCAATAGAAAGAAAACAAAATCCCAATTGCTGGAATGGGGAGCTGCAATCAGAATAAACTTTTTAATGTCCGGCATTTTCCCACGGGTTTTCCACCCCAGTATGAAAAGTGATACATTTGCAAATCCGCAAAGGACCGGCCTAAAAAACCAATTGTTTAAGAGAAGTGGTCTCAAAATAGTCTCCAAAGGAGTTGTTAAAAAACAGCATCCTACTGGAATGGAAGGGATGCGTATATTGAGGAGACGCTCATTTTACAAAAATAATACAAAATCAGTCACGGTGATGATGGGTTTCGTTTTGTGGAATTTATAAGGCTTATGGGATGAATAAGCTTAAAATATAAGTAAAAATTGTTAGTTTTATTTCGATAACTTTGAAAAACTTGATTTTTGCCTAATAAAATAAAATTTATACTTGACAAAGAACAGGGGATTTGATTTTCTAATGGTAACGGAAAGCTTTAGAACCTCTGATTTGCATCTGGTCCGAATCTTCATATTGAGCTGATATCCTAACTTTCCCGCTATATGACAATTTAATTCCATAAATTAGGAGGGAACCATGCCGATAAAAGAGAATACGCTTATTCTGGATGGGTATTCATTGACTATTGAGGAATTGATGACAGCAGGGACTGATCTGTCCATCAAGATTGAAGTCAATGAAAAAAACTGGCCAAAGATTCGGGATTGCAGAGATCTTGTTGAAAAATGGGCAAGTGAAGAACGATGCATTTACGGCGTAAATACAAGTTGCGGCGGGTTGGTTGACTATCTTTTGCCTAGAGAGAGGGATAATGATTTCCAGAAAAACCTGGTCAGAAGTGTTACCACCCAGGTAGGCAAACCCTTTGAAGATACCCTTGTGAGAAAATTTATGATCGCCCGGGCCAATTCCCTTTGTCGCGGTTATTCCGGCATCAAGGAAAAAAATCTTAAAATTTATTTGGACATGATTAACAAGCATGTCTTTCCCCTGGTACCCAGAAAAGGGTCCCTGGGCACCAGCGGGGACCTGGGGCCATTGGGATGTATCGCAAGTGTTGCCTTTGGAGAATGGAAAGCCAAATTTAACGGTAAAGTCATGCCGGGTAAAGAAGCGATGGACGCTGCCGGCGTAGAACTCATGTATCTGAATGCCAAGGAAGGCTTGTCCCTGATCAATGGAACCTCAGGCATGGTCGGCCTTGGGTGCACCGTCATCTCCGAAGCAACCAACACATTGAAAAATTCTGATATTATCGCGGCTTTTGCCATTGAAACCCTTATGGGAAGATATAATCCTTTTGATGTTAGAGTTCATGAACAAAAATATCACCCGGGCCAGTATGCGACGGCTATGAATCTGACCAAGCTTTTAGCCGGCAGTAACCTGGCCATTGATGAACAGGAATTGTCTTTGAAACTCCAGACAACCCTGAAAGAACATAAAGGGGTGTCTGTGGCGGATATTCCCGTTGAAGATGCTTACTCAATAAGGTGTACACCCCAGTATGTAGGGCCGACTAAAGAGGCGGTTCAGCACGCCCGTGAAGTGCTTTTAAGGGAACTCAATTCCAGTAATGATAATCCATTGATATTTACAGAGTTTGATACCTTTATCCATAACGGGCATTTCCATGGCCAGCCCATCTCCTTTGTCATGGATTGTCTCGGCATTGCCATGATTAATCTGGGTGTTGTCAGTGACAGAAGAATTGACCGATTCATGGATGAAGCTCACAGTACCGGTTTGCCACCATTTCTGTGCAAAGAAGACACCGGTGTCCGCATGGGCCTCATGGGCGGTCAGTTCATGACAACATCACTAGTCGCTGAGAATAGAACCCTTGCAATACCCGCTTCCATCCAGTCCATCACATCAACAGCAGACTTTCAGGATATTGTCAGCTTTGGTCTGATTGCCGGAAGAAAGACAAGAAAAATTGTTGAGAATACCAACCATATTCTGGCCTTTGAATTGATGTGTGCAGCTCAGGCAGCCGATCTTCGGGGAATTGAAAAATTGAGCCCGGCTGGAAAAATTATGCATGAAGCAGTTCGTGAAACCCTTCCTTATCTGGATTATGACATGGTTTATATTGATCATCTGGAAGAACTCAAAGCCAGGATCGAGTCTGGAGAATTTGTGAAACGGGTTGAGGCGGAGGTTGGCGAACTTCTGATCGTTCACACCAAGGAATAATAGGGGGATCACCATGGGGATTACTCAAGGGTCAAGTCAAACATCAAGCCAGATATCAGATCAGATTGAGAAAAAAATCGTTGATGCCTATCGGGACAAATTTCCCATGTCCCGTTCCCGGCACGAGCGTCTCATCAAGTATATTCCCGGGGGGGCCACGAGAAGTTTAAGTTATTTTAAACCTTACCCCCTTCACATTTCCCATGGAAAAGGGGCCTATGTCTTTACCCATGAAGGTCATAAGCTTTTGGATGTTACCAATGCCTATGGAGCGCTTGTTCATGGGCATGGAGATCCGGATGTGGCCCGGGCGGTTCGGGAGGGGATTGAAAAAGGGTCCCAGTACTCCACTCCCACCGACGGCCAGTATGCCCTGGCAAAGCTGCTCTGTGAGAGGGTGCCGGGCTTTGAAAGAGTAAGGTTTGTCAATTCTGGAACAGAGGCGACTTTGTTTGCCATGAGGACTGCCAGGGCAATTACAGGCCGGGACAAAATTCTGAAAATGACCGGAGGCTTCCATGGCACCCATGATAGTGTGGCCGCCTCCACCAAAAAAAATGTGATCACGGCAGGCATCCCTTCGGGCATGACCCAGGATATGCTGGAAGTGCCCTTTAATGATGGGGATGCGCTTGAACGAGCGGTTCGGGAGAATGCCGATACGCTTGCTGCGGTCATCATGGAACCCTTTTTGGGGGCAGGGGGGGTGGTCTTGCCGGAACCTGGATTTCTTGAGAGGGCGCGAAAAATCACCACTGATCACAAGGTGTTGTTGATATTTGATGAAATTTTTTCCTATCGGGTGGACACCGGCGGCTGTCAAAAATTATATGATATCATGCCGGATCTTACCTGTGTTGGGAAGGTGGTAGGTGGGGGACTTCCCATTGGGGTGTTCGGTGGTAAGGCCGAATACATGAATATCTATTGCCATGAGCAGACAGATACCCCTTTATATCACTCGGGTACCTTCAATGGATATGAGACTGTTATGCAGGCGGGGTTTGCAGCTTTGTCTAAGTTTGATAAAACAGCAGTTGCCGCCATAAATTGTTTGGGCGACCGGTTTCAGGAAGGGCTTTTGAAAAGTTTTGGGGAAAATGGATTGAAACTTCAGTCCAATCAGATTGGATCCCTGCTGAACTTGCATTTTGTCAACCAACCCATCACCAGTGTTGCTCAGGTGCAGGAATCTGTGGAAGAGCTCCACGGACTGATGCATCTGTCGCTGCTGAACAAAGAAGTGTTTAACATCCCCCGGGGGCTTTTCATATTGTCAACGGTGATAACAGATTCTGAAATTGATTCTCTGGTGGATAAAATTGATACAACCTTAAAAGAATTGTTGCCAATAATTGAAGAAAAATATAACCATTTACTCTTATAGTAGTTTAGCTGTCATTTAATACAATAATTGAAAAGAGGGATAAATGGTTCTGGATAGAATCGATAAGAAAATTTTAAACACGTTGCAAGAAAATGGAAAAACAACCAACTCAAAATTATCCAAAATAGTTGGGATATCCGCTCCTGCAACGCTTGAACGGGTGAAAAGGCTGGAGCTTGCAGGGGTTATTTCCCATTTTACGGCGGTTGTGGACCCGGAAAAAATTGGATTTTCCATCATGGCCATTGTTACAATTTCTTTGAGTTTGAGCAATCTGATTTCGGTGGCCAGTATCAAAGAGCAGTTTCTTAAGATTGATGAGGTGGTGGAATGTTATCAGATCGCCGGCGCCAGTGATTTTGTGCTTAAAGTCATTGCAAAGGATATCAAAACCTATGGTAGGTTTATGAACGAAAAACTCACCCCCATAGAAGGGATCCAGGTGATTAAATCCTCTTTTGTCATTGATAATGTTAAGGAAAAGAAGATGTTTGTGCTGGATCTGGAAGAGGAGTACAGGGTATAAGAAATCTCTGCTATCCGCTAAATGGTGTCGGGGGTTTTGTAACGAACCAATCTTTTTAACAGGAGAAGATCAATATGGATGATAAGATCATTATAACAGCAGCGGTTACCGGCTCTGTCCATATCCCGACCATGAGTGAATATCTGCCCATAACCCCCGATCAAATTGTAGAAGATGCCGTACGTGCCTGGGAAGCCGGTGCTGCCATCGCCCATATCCACGTGCGGAATCCTGAAACCGGTATGCCCGTGTCAGATCCGGACCTGTTCATGGAGGTCCATAAAAAAATTAAAGCCCGGTGCAACCTGGTCCTTCTGCCCACCACGGGCGGGGGAATGAACCAGACCACCGAGGAAAAATTGATCCCCATTAAAAAACTTGAGCCAGAGATGTGTTCCTTTGATCCGGCTCCCTTTAATTTTGGTATTTTTCAGATTGCCGGCCGGTTCAAAGAATTTAAACACCAATGGGAAAAAGAGTATCTGGAATTGTGTAAAAACGTGACCTTTCGGCCCACCTTTAACGATGATCTCATCTATGCCAAAACATTTCTTGAGATTGATACCAAACCGGAAATTGAAATATATGAGCTGGGTCATGTTTCCTACGTGAAATGGCTCATGGAGGAAAATTTGTTAAAATTGCCGGTTCATCTTCAGTTTGTTTTCGGTCCTATGGTGGGCTGGATGAAACCCTCTGTCAAACACCTGGTGCTCATCCATGATGAGGCCAAGGAAGTATTGGGAGAAGAAAATTTTACCTGGTCCGTGGCAGCCGGGGGGCGGTATCAGATTCCCATCACCACAACAGCCATTGCCATGGGGGCCCAAAATGTCCGGGTGGGTCTTGAAGACTCAATCTATGCGGGTAAGGGCATCATGGCAAAGGCCAGTGCCGATCAGGTCACTATGATCAAAAATGTGGCAAAGGAGATGAGCCTTGTGCCGGCGACATCCGATGAAGCAAGGCAGATCCTGGGACTGAAGGGGCTTGATAAGGTTAACTTTTAATTATGCTAGGACAGGATCCCGTAAAAAATATTAAGGAGACTTGGCAATATTTAGGATAAAAATTTAAAAAATAAATATAAGGAGAAGATTGTTGAACTACTCTGGCTATGCTTCAATCCATGCAAGACATATTCCTCATAAGGTTTGCCTGATCGAAAGAACCCCGGCCTTCGGGACGCGGCGAACCTTGACCTGGCAGGAATTTAATGACGAGATCAATCGAACTGCCAATTATCTGGCAAAGGTATTAAAAGTTAAACACGGGGATTTCGTCATGCACCTCCAGAATAATTCCCTTGAATGGCTGGTCACCTATTATGCAATCATTCGGTTGGGGGCGGTGGTGGTTCCCTTGAATTTTCGGTTTGAGAGTTCGGATATCCTTTATGCGGCAGAGGTCTGTAAGCCAGATGTGTTTATTTTCGGTGCAGAATTTTTAGGTGTGGTTGAACCCATCCGGGAAAAACTTTCCACAATTAAACATTTTATCTGTATCGGGGAAAAGGTTCCCGATGGGCTGATCGATTTTAAGACCATTGGTGATTATTCCGATACCACTGATGCAATGGTTGAAGTGGATAGGGATCACGCGCTTGCCATGATGTTTACCTCGGGTACCACGGGAAAACCCAAACCCGTTCTTCACACCCATTTTTCCTTGAATAATACTGCCATTGGTAACGGTATGAGTTATTTTGTTCAAAAAGATGATAACTATCTTATTTTCCTGCCTCTGTATCATTCCGGCACCATGTTTTTATGGGCTCCTTTTTATGCCACAGGCGCCAGTGGGACCATTATCAGAGATTTTAGAGATCCCAAATGGATAATTGAGGCCATTGCCGCAGAAGGCGTCACGGATACGCTTTTTGTGGTTCCCATCGGGATTGCCATTTTAAATGCCATTGAAAAGGGAGATCTGGATCTGGATGCCTTTGATCTGTCCTCCTGGAAATACATGGAAATTGGTGCCCAGCCGGTTCCCTATGATATAATGAAACTTCTGGTTGAAAAGCTGCCCTGTGCAGTATCCAATATTTATGGCATCACGGAAGGGGGGGGAGGCGGCCTCTTTAATCTGTATCCGGAAGATGTTCTTGCCAAGCCCGGTTCCATTGGCAAGCCCACATTCGGTGTTGAGGCAAAAATCGTGGACCCCATGGGCGTTGAGCTGCCCGATTCTGAGGTGGGGGAGTTGGTTTTTAAGACCCCGCGAATGATGAAAAAATATTACTCCAACCCTGAAAAAACAGATGAAACTTTAAAAAAGGGTTGGCTTTATACAGGAGATTTACTAAAGAAAGACAAAGACGGGTATTTCTATATTGTGGACCGAATGAAGGATATGGTCACCAGTGGCGGTGAAAATATTTTTCCGGTGGAAATAGAAGATGCCTTGATGGATCATCCTGATATAGACGATGTTGCCTGTATCGGATATCCCGATGATCGACTGGTGGAAATCGTTTTGGCAGTGATCCAGGTAAAGGAGGGCAGGCAATTGAGTGAAGAGCAAGTAATTGATTTTGCCAAGTTAAAGCTTTCTTTGTACAAAGTTCCCCGGAAAATTATTTTTGACCAGGTGCCACGAAACCCAACCGGCAAATTGATGAAACCCCAGTTGCGTGTGAAATTTACCGGTCGAAAAGAGGCATTTAAACAATTGGTTTAAGGTATAATACGAATACCCCGTTCCTTCCTGACCGTTGAGTTGAGTTGAGAGAACTTAGTTGACCTGACCTTGGATTGCTGATACTTCACTATGCTTTGAGTTTTGCTAAATTCCAAAAGTTGAAACCAGTGCTGGCACATTTTCGTTTCGGCACTGCAATTGATAAAAACTTTTTAATGGAAAGGAACTTAAGTATGAAAATC
>JAFLJU010000472.1 GCA_022712835.1 Desulfobacteraceae bacterium | reverse complement strand
AGGCAGATACTCAGACAGACTATCGGTCGAAAGCGAATATTATACCAACGTTCCATACATCCCTCCCTTTTGCCAATTAAATGGTTTGGGTGAGAGTTGTCATCTCCACCACGGGCAAAGGCCCAATGGAATCACCCGGAATCAGGTTTAAAATTTTCTGGGGCATCCCGCGATAGAGGAGCCTAACGGTTATCACAAAATTTTTCTGTGGTACAAAATCAAGGGGAATGGTTTGGGTCACCGTCTGCATGGCAGGGATTCTGTTATCAGACAGCACCTGTTTTGCCTTTGCCAGATTCAGCACGGGATTGCCATTGCCATCCCCAAGGATTGTCCTGAAAATGATCGTGTCATCGGGCAATTCTTTTTTCGGATCCAGAAAACCGGATTGAAAAACAAGTTGCTGATTTGCATCCCGAATACTGATTTCAAGCCATACCTGTCTTAAATCTCCCACCCCGGTGGGAATTGAATGGCCAGCCCCGGTATTTGAGACCCTTACATCCAATTGTTTTTGGGCAAGTTTTTCGGTATTTAGGGAAATCTTTGCCGCATTCTGGAGCCGGGCCACGGCCATTTCCTGTTTATTTTTATCCCCGAACTCACCGGTTACCCCGGTATTGCCCCCCACAAAATAATGGGTAAAAATATGAGGCCGCTCCACACTGTAATCGGTGGCAGTCCCGGGATTTTTCGGCCGGTCCGTGGAACCTGTGGCGGGGATTCCGGGCCGCTGATACATGTGGCACCCCTGACAGACGACCCTTTTGTCAGGATCCGGATCGTTGTAGGGGCTATTGGCCCATTCCGTATAGGTGGTCTCAAGATCTGTCCCAAATGCCACATGCTTGACATTGTGGCAGGTACCGCAAATTTCAGAACTTTGGTGGAGTTTAGAAAAAGCCGCTTCATGGAAATCAGGTTCTGAGTCATCAAAGGGGCCATATTTCACGCCGGGATCATCTTCGCCATGACCCGGGGAAAGAACCAGCCCATTGTTGTACATCCGGGTGGTATCCACGGCAGAATGGCAATAATCGCATTGGATGCCCTGGGTGGCAATTTCAGGGGTACGGGACAGGTCATCGGAAAGTTTTTCAGGAAATCCCGTGACTACCCCCACCGGTGTATGGCATTTAACGCAGGACTCCGCTTCCTGAATTTCCCCTGCCTGGGTCAGCCCTTTGCGCAGAAATTTGGCCACCCGATTATATACCGGGTCCTTGTGGGACAAGTTGTGCATGGAATTGGTCCACTGCTCCTGGATTTCTCCATGGCAACCGCCGCATGTATCCGGCTCTATGAATTGGTCCAGCTCAAATTTTTTGACCGGAGCGGCAGCCCCTGGTACCGCAGCCATAAGAGCGGTCATGAATACGAGGCTCACTGCCAGCAGGACCCGCCCCGGGGCCCGAAAACGTTTAACACATTTTTTCAAAACACTTCTCCATCTTTTTAAAAGCGCAAGGTTATTGGATCAGGCTGCCCAGGATTTCTTTGGTTTCGCCCTCAATGGTCAGAACTGTCCAATTCCCGTTTTCTTCCTTTGCCGCCACCAGGCAATCCAGCCGTGTGCCGTCACTGAAGGTGATAAAACACTGGCGATCTTCATTCAGGGTTTTGACCTGGGCAAATTTTTTATCCTTGGATATCTGCCGGAATCGCTCGGCCGCCTGCTCAATGGCAATGATCTTATTGTACTCATCCACATCCATCTCTTTGATTTCATCCCGAAGATCGCAAATCTGTTTTTTCAGGGCGGCAATGTTATTAACAACTTTTTCCATCTCCGATTTATTTTCCGATGGGATGGCAAACAAAATTTGTTTGTGCAATTCCATATCCGCCTCTACAAAATTAATCTTCTGCAACAATCCTTTTACTGTACTCATATTTATGGCCCATCGTTTTGTTTATAAAACCATTTATGTTAAACTACTCCACCGCTTCTTAAGATTTTCCTAAGGGCGAGTATATCTTCTTTCCAAGAAGATTCAAGAAATTTTTCAATCTATTGTTCATCACATCGGATCAGACTGATCCCTTAATTTTTCTTGATTCAGGACTTACACAATTCGCCCTTTTCGGCGGCCTTTTTGTTCCCCTTTGCAATCCATTCAAGAAGTCGGACCAAAAGATTCTTTTTCTTTCGGCTCATGGCAACACCCGGTAAACCAGCAGCAGATGCCCCTTTTCTATTTCCCGATTCTCCACAAGTTCCAGGGCAAGATCCAGGGGGTCCCGAAACAGGGAAAGCCCTCTTCCAAACAATACCGGCACCAGGGTCACATGGATCTGGGTGATCAGGCCGTCTTTTGCAAACAGAGAATTTATAATCGCACCACCGATCAGGGTCACCCGTTCAAACCCTTCTTCCTTTAACCCTTTTATAATTTGCCCGGGCGGCTGATCCGTAAATATCAGGTTCTCCTCTTGGCTTTTCCGGTCCGGATTCCGGGTCAGGACAATATTTTTCCTGCCCGGCAGGGGCTTACCAATGGTATCAAATGTTTTGGATCCCATGATGACAACGCCTGCCTCCCGGGTCACCTGGACAAAGTATTGTTTATCTGCTTTCCCGGTCCAATCCACCAATTGCTTGGAATCCTTTGCAATTTTCCCGTCCAGGGTCATGGCCATGAGCAATATTACTTCCATATTTATCTTCCTTATTTATCTTCCTTTTGTCTTAACCAACCGCAATCAAGTTCTGATCCAGAGCCTTGGGTGGGTCTGCCCGGGCTAAACCGTAGGCCAGGGCATAGTTTTTTGCTCGGCCATATAGCAAAACCTATTCCAGACCATCTCTCTTTTTGAAATGGGGCACCGAAGGGTGACCTTATGCTCGGTCACCTTTATGACTTCCCAGTCCCCGGATCGCGGGGAGTCTTCAATCCGTATTTTTTGACCCGGTACAAATGGATATGCTTTAAACACTGTCACGTCATGGTCCATTTTTTTCCTCCCTGTGTCTATATTTATGAGCCTGTAAATTCTTTAAGCTTATTCCATGGGGCCAATCATTTTACCCGGATCCACCAATTCATCAAATTTCTCCTCTGATAAAACCATAAGTTCCAGGGAAGCCTGTTTTAAGGTAATCCCCTCTTTATGGGCTTTTTTCGCTATTTGAGCTGCCTTTTCATACCCGATGACGGGATTTAAGGCTGTCACCAGCATCAAGGATTGGGACAGATGACGTTCAATGACCAAATGGTTGGGAACAATCCCCTTCACACAATTTTCGTAAAAGGAGAGGGCCGCATCCCCCAGCAGCCCTGCCGACTGCAAATAATTATGGATGATCACCGGCTTGAAAACGTTGAGTTCAAAATGGCCCGAGGCCCCGCTGATATTGATGGTCACATCATTTCCCATGACCTGGGCACACACCATGGTCATGGCTTCTGTCTGGGTGGGATTAACCTTACCCGGCATGATGGAGGACCCGGGTTCATTGGCCGGCAGGATCAATTCTCCGATACCGCACCTGGGGCCCGACCCCAGCATCCGAATGTCATTGGCAATTTTCATCAGACTTACCGCCAGGGATTTAAGAGCCCCGTGGGAAGCCACAAGGGCATCATGGGCAGCCAGGGCTTCAAATTTATTTTTTGCCGTCACAAAGGGATACCCGGTCAATTGGGCGATGATCCCGGCAACCTTTACATCGAATCCTGCAGGACTGTTGAGCCCGGTTCCCACAGCGGTTCCCCCCAGTGCCAACCCGGACAAACGGGCCAGGCTTGCTTTTAAATTTTGAATCCCCTGGTCCACCATGAAGGCATACCCGGAGAACTCCTGACCCAGAGTCAGGGGAACGGCATCCATAAAATGGGTTCTTCCGGTCTTAACAATGGACTGCCAGGCGTCACTTTTTTCGGCCAGACCCTGGTGCAATTTTTCCAGACCTGGCAGGGTATGTTCCATAAGCTGGCAATAAGCTGCAATATGCATGGCCGTGGGAAATGCATCATTAGAGGACTGGGATTTATTTACATCGTCGTTGGGGTGAATCTCACAGGTGCCCTCTCCCAATCTCTTACCGGACAAAACATGGGCCTGGTTAGCAATGACCTCATTGAGGTTCATATTGGTCTGGGTTCCGGATCCTGTCTGCCACACCTTTAATGGAAAGTGATCATCAAGCTTTCCTTGTATGATGGTATCGCAGACCTGGCAGATCAAGTCTGATTTTTCAAGGGAAAGCAGACCAAGGTCGGTATTGGCCATGGCACTCGCTTTTTTCAAATATCCAAAGGCCTGAATAATCCCCAAAGGCATGATTTCATCACCGATTTTAAAGTTCTCCAGAGACCGCTGGGTCTGTGCCCCCCACAGGCAGTCCCTGGGAACAGCGATCTTACCCATGGTGTCTATTTCAATTCGTGTGGCCATCTTTCCTCCTGAAATTTCCGGCAGTTTGATTTCCCATACAGATCTAACAAGCTATGTAAACCCGACAAGTTTAATTTGTCTGTATCCCATAGATTAATTGCCCGGCAAGTAAAAAGCAAGCCAAGGAAAATAAATTGGGGCAACTTTGAATATATTTTTCGTAAAAGCCTTAAAGTTTGTCCCACCCACAATATGTGGTATGGGACTGCGATTCAGAAAAACTGAGGACTGCTTAATAATAGTCTGGGTTTTTAAACTCAGATTTGGAGGGAAGGATTACTGGGAATAGTCCGGGGTATTTTTTGGTTTCTGAAGGGCCTTGATTATAGCCAGCAATCCGCTCCTGGCTTGCATAATTTTTATATATTATAAAAAACACTGGGCAGAAATGCCTTTGATTAAAATTGTCAGGAAATAAAGTTTAATGATTATAAATCAGCAGCGCGATTAACGTCCGCTATATTGCCTTGATAGTTTATTTATAATTGAGCTCATTAACCAAGACTACATAGTATCTCATAGCAGAGATGTAATTTTTGATCGTTTTATCAGATACTTTTTGTATCTTTGATAGTTGGCCTGAAATTGTATTAATATCATTTTCTGAAGAGAGTGTTTTGGGACTTATATCAATATTAAGGTGTCTGCCAACACCATTTAAATATGAGATATATGATTTTATTGAACTGGCAACAACGTCTTTTGAACCTACGCCTTTCTTATCTATGTAAATTTCATATTCATTTTGATATTGAATCATTATTAACTCTCTAATTTTGAGATAACCTGTTAAAAAAAACAGCGCTTTTTTAACCAGCGTTTATTGATTTGTGTTCTGTCTTCAATTTTTAAAGATAGATTCGTTACACTCAGGACAGTATACCTCATCACTCCAATTTGTATCAAACCATACAGCATCGTCATAAAAACAATATTCATCGCATGCCACACATTGAATAACGCTCTCTTCAAATCCGCATACATAGCATGAATCGATATCACCCTGAAATACAAATGTTTTTTGATGACATTCTTTACACTCTAACAAAAAATCTGATTGAATTTTTTCTTTTTTGATTCTCTCTTCAGCTCTTTTTTTTAGCTCGTGTAAAAAATCTGTAATTTTGACTGCTTCATCCCAAATTTTATAATCTACAACTTGGCTCAAATTTTTACCATGATGTTCAATAGAAAAATTTTGTAAAAAACCTATGAGGTTTGAATATATTGATTTGATTCCAATAATACTGAATGAGAATGAATAATGAACAATTTTATTTCGATATTCCGTTGCTAAATGTATTGATTTAAGGTCACTTTTTTCAAATTTTACATTGGCTATTTTTTGAAGTCGATCGGCTGCAAATCGCAATGATACCGTTTCTTTGGGAGCGTCAATATTTTTATATATAAGAGATGGATGTTCTAATTTGAGTCTTTCCTTTAAGGAAAGTTCAATAGCCTGAACTAAATGAAGTATAGCATATTTCCAATATTCTGGGTTTTCCTCTGCAATAATTGCTTGAGCTAATGACTCATTTAGAAAATTATGTGAATTTTCGATTAACGATAATGCTATTTGGGGCATACATGCACCTCCTCCTTTGAGGACGATAAGAAACTTGTTATTGTGTTGTTCTGTGTATCTTGTAAATATTGAATAATATCCAACCAGTTTTTTTAAATGGATCAATAATTGCGTAACAATATCTTAAAGGCCTGTAAAGAAATTTCTGCAATTCACATTTTCTGGAAATATAATTGAATTGGAAAAAGCCTGTCAGAATATATTTTATTTGGAGATAAAAATTAGGGGAGATCCATTCTAATATAGTGTGGACTTTGTCTATTTATGTTGCGCCTTTTTTTTGTTGCGTGATTTTCTTCTGATAATTTTTTAAATTGTGTATTTTCTTTGGATTTAATTCTTTTACTTTTTTAATTAAGTATTCGACGCAAGTTGATCAAAGTCTGGTAAAGGCCTACTATAGAAATAAGGAAACGATATGCAGCGTACTTTATATCAAACGTCTGATATGGAGAAATACTGGGGAAAAATTATGTTACCAGTTTTTTTTCGAATTTTTCAAATGTCTTGTAAGTTATTGAATTTAAAAGCGATACTCACTTCCACGGAGAAAGTCAAAATCTGTTATAATTTCAGAGAGTTAAGGCCACTCGCAACATATGGCTATACGTCCTCTCTGCCAATGCCGAATTCAAAGGGGAGGACTATTATTAAAAGTCCGGGCGATTCTTTGAGTCCTGAAAAACCCTAACTTTAGCCAGTAGTGCTCATTAAATTTGATATATTAAAGAGTTGAATATCGAAAAAATATATTTATGAAACTTGTCAGTGAATAAAGTTGAACGTTTAGTTCAGGGGCTGCGTATCAGTCGCCTGAAACGCCTTATAAGATTGTGGTTCGTTCCTCACTCAATCTATCCTTATTCGTTAGACCTACTTACGAAATTTAATTTTACGGAAACCTTCATTTGGCGTAGTGTTTGCTTTTTTTTGCCGAATAAGACCTACTCCAGTTCCATTACTATATGCAAAACTATTGAGCCGCCAACGAATTTGCTTGGGCCATTTCGAAGGTTTAGCATTTATTGTTTGGCAATGTATCAATGCCTCCTCATGATCATCAGCTTCATTCCTATCTACAACAATATATTTTTTATATTTAACATTGTTTTGATCTAAAATTGCATAATGAATTTTATGTCTTGCTTCTGGGCGCTTTTGTTTTACAGATTCATAGTAATTCTGAATATATTTAGAATAATTTGAATTATGTATGTAAAGATTCGCGCGGCAGTTTAAACACTGATGTTCATTTAAAGCTTCAATATCTGTTTTCTTATTAATATTCAACCATCCATTCTTTTGAGATACACTGTAAACATGTTCATCATACCCAAGAAGGAGAATCTTTGGCGTTAATGGAAGTAACATTAAATTACCTGCGGAGCCTAATCCAAAGGACTCACTTGTTCTTTTTATTAAAAACAACTTATTTGTTAGAATCGCAGGATCATCTGATGTGACAAAATCAATATCTGTTTTATTTCTAACTAAACACACTCTCAAATCGTCGATTATGTCCATTTCACTTGCAAAAACATACATTGCATTTTGAACTGCATCAGCTAATTCTACTCGAAATTCTCTTGCTTCTTCTCCTATTATTTCACCCATTTTTTCTGTCATCTCTACGCTACGTCTTGATGCAGCTTCAGTTCTTAGATACTGCAGTAACCAGAACTTTTGTAATAAAAATCGATGTCTATCTTTTAGGTTATATCCGTTTTCTAAAATACTCTTAATAGTGGGTGAATATTTATTCTCAATAGATTGCAAAGCATTTTCAAGGTCTAAGTCTTCACCGTAAAAATAGTTCTTTGAACATTGATGCCTTATTGGTGCAGACTTAATAAATTTCATTCTATCTAAATTGAATAAATTTATAGCAACCCTTGAGTTCTCAACCGCAAACTGTCGAAGATAGCATTGGGGGACATAGTGTTGATTTTTGTTTGTAGCCATATTAATATTAGTCTAACCCTGCGCATAACCTTATGGAAATGGAGTGTAGCGGAATTACCAGTCCGAGTTCATGCGTTTGTTATGCCATTTTTCCCTTTACTTCAAAGAGTTAATATATGGCCCAATGGCTTTTTCAAGTTTCACAAGTCTTTGCACAAGGTCCTTCTGTATATCTGCCCATTTTTCTTCTATATCCAAGCCACCTATGGGACAGGACGTCCTGATGTATTGCTGTTTTCTTGAATCATTAAAATCCCAATTCAAGGATTCTCCAAACTTTTGTTCAATTTCCTCTTTGTGGGCCAGCAATTTATCAAATCTGGCTTTGTTTATTTTGAAATCGAAATGGCAAAGAAAAAACTCTGTCCTTGCTGTTTTTTTCATTACAACCAATGTCCACATAATACCAGCTTTTCCAGCACCTGCATTTACCCAGTTTTGATAGCCAACAGGAGATACGCTATTAAAGATATTTGTAACTTGGTTTGCATTGAAAATAAGTTGTTCGAAAAATTGGTATCTTACTTTATCACGCTCGGCAAATTCTTTTTTTACTTCACCGCCAGCAGTTCTTTCTTCGGAAGGACCAGCCTCGATTGTAAAGAGGGGAGCAGGGGCTGACTCTCCAATCCTGAAAGCTTGAAGTCGCAATAAATAGAATTGAGTGTCTTGAGGTACATTTTCATTCAAAAAATTGATTGCTGCAACATGCTCAGGTCGTGGGTCTGTGGATACCCAAATAGCAATTTTTGCATTAAGGTTTGACATATAAGTCAATAATTTCCCAAGATGATCATGGTCAGTTCGTGTCAGTTGATTTTCAATTATGACAGCTCTCCCGCTTGCATCTTCTCCGAGAATATCAACACTAAAAGGACCTACCGATTTTTCTTTTTCAATTGGGCTTATTGTCAACCCCAGTTGCTCATTTAACACATCACAATTTTCGAAAAGCCACGTGGTGAAATCATAGGCTTCATGTTTCCAAATTTCACGAAGAGGCACATATTCTAATCTTCCGACCATTTAATTCTCCTTGGTAACTATATTTGGGGCACAACAAGTAGATTACCAGTTGACCGTATATCACCCAGAATATTGATAGCTGCCTGCATATCATATAAAATATGCGAGCATATCCGACTTTTATAAAAAAAAATTATGTCAACAATTCGGAAGTCTGTAAAGTGATTTCAATAAAATCAAGTTGTGTAAAAATATAGTTTATCAGGAAAGAATCTGCCAGAAAATTCTTTAGTGGAGATAGAGCGGAATGAAAAAACTGACTGATACGGATTGGACTATTATTAATAAACCGGAGTTTTAAAATCAGATTTGAAGGGAAGGATTACAGGGAATCGTCCTGGGAATTTTTTCAATCCTAAAATGCCAGGACTAACAGGGATAGTCCACAGTATTTTCCCATGCCTGAAAAGGGTTGGCAATAGCCAGAAATCAACTCTTGGCTCGCACAATTTTTATATATATATAGAGTGGAAGTTGAAAGAATACCGTTTGATGCTACCTCAAATTCATATAGTTTAACCCCGCTCAGGGGCGTCAAAAAGCGAAGCGAGAAACGAGCGCAGCTTTTTAGTATCCCATGCAGTGTGTTGTTATAAGCCCTTAAATAAAAGCCGTTGAGTATAATCCTTGCCCGCTTCTTGTTGCATTTGTTCCCATGTTTTATAGGAAGTGTTTTTGGATATAAAATCATCCCATTCATCATCTGGTATAGCTTTGAAGTCTTCTTTTGATTCTACTTTAAAACCACTTGAGTCCACCATTTCATCAAAGCTGGTAAATGAAGAACAATTTCGCATAAATTCGGGTGAAAATAACTCATCCATTCTCACTTCTCGTTCACCCTCAAGTTCTTTTGCATTTTTAATGAGCTTGTCCAAACCTGAAGTATCTATTTCAACAGACATTTACATTCTCCCTTGTGCTTATAACAAGTTGCAAATAACCGGTGCAAATGGAGCGCAGTGGAATTTGCATCAAGTTAATTTGTTTGTGTACGCCCGGCATGGGCGTGAACTTATGGGGTGAAAGTCCCCTATACGTGAATCCTGTTGGTGCATATAGCATTAGCAGAAGTATTAGCCGAAAACAAGGGCGGAACCGCGAGGGACCGTCCGAAGGAAGTTGGAG
>JAFLJU010000449.1 GCA_022712835.1 Desulfobacteraceae bacterium | reverse complement strand
CCCCCACCGGATCCAGGATAATGGGGATGTTGCGTTCCTTTGCCTGGTCGACGGCCATGGTCATGGCCCTGATCCAGGGATCACTCAGGGTGCCGATATTGATGACAAGGGCGCTTGCAATGTTCACCATGTCGGTGACTTCTGTTTCTGCATGGGCCATGACAGGGGAGGCCCCCAGGGCCAGCAATGCATTGGCTGTGGTATTCATTACCACATAATTTGTGATATTATGAACCAGGGGGCTTTTTTGCCGGATACGTTCTATATCTTTCCAAATACTCGATGGGGTGATGGTCATGGGGCTTCTCCTATTGTGGGTGGGTCCGGGGATATTTACCAGGAATGAATAAGGTTTTTTGCCGTTATCTTGTGTTTGATCAACCCGTGTTCAAGGGCAAAGTCGGCAAAGGCTTGCCATTTGATTGGGTCATGATGCGGGGTGCCTGCAAAATAGGGCCGGGTCAGTTCAAATGCCTGGGTTTCAATTTTTTTGTCTGCCTGGGGCACAGCGGAAAGATAGAGGGCCAGCGCTTTCTTAGGATGGGCCTTGGTATATTCCAGTCCCTTTTGAATGGCCGTTACAAACCCGTGGATCGCGTTGGATTTTTTTTCCAATGTCCTTTTGCCGCATACAAAAATTAATTCTTCATAATCCGGGATTCCATATTTTTCCAATTCAAAAAATTGAGCCTTATAGCCGTGCTGGGCCATGCCCACGGTTTCATATGTTTTAAAGGGACCCATGACGGCATCCACCTGGTTGGAAACCAGGGCGGGCAGGATGGTAAATCCCACATTTACCGGTGTATAGTCTTTGATCTGGTTGATGGAGGCAAAGGCCTCCAGCATCACATCCATGAGTCCGGGAACCGTGTATCCTATTTTTTTGCCGGAAAGGTCCGAAGGTGTCTGGATGCCCTTGTCTTCAAGGAAAAGCAGGGTGGTCAGGGGATGAACCACCAGGGGGGCAATGGCTTTGATTTCAAGTCCCTGGTCAGCGGCGATAATGGTTTGGGGTTGATAGGAAACGGCAATGTCCATGTTGCCGGAAGCGGCCAATTTCAAGGCATCCGATGTTTCGGAAGGGGCGATGATCTCCAGCTCAATTTTCTGGTCTGCAAAATATCCCAGGTCCCTGGCTACGTAGATGGGCAAATGGTCCACATTGGGGAACCAGTCCAGCATCAGGGTGAGTTTGTCTTGTGCCCAGAGGGGGGCGCAAAACAGGAGAGATCCGGTGATAAGTATGCTTAAAATTCGGTTTTTCATGATGTTTTCCTTAATAAATAATATCATTCATTCTGTTACCATTATGGTTCTTAGCTTTATACCTTCCATTTGACAATTTTTTTTTCCAGCACCCCCACCAGTATCCAAAGGCCAAGCCCCATGGCAGAGAGCCAGAGAATGGCGGCAAATACCAGGTCCACCTGGAGACGGGCATTGGACTGGATCATGAGAAATCCAAGCCCCTGTTGGGCACCCACCCATTCTCCAATAACCGCCCCGATGGTGGCCACAGTGACCCCCACCCTAAGGCCTGCAAAAAACTGGGGCAGGGCCCAGGGCCAGTAAAGCAGCATCAAGGTGTCAAAAAAGGAGGCTCCCATCAGCCGGAACATGACGCGAAATTCAGGATCGCAGCTTTTAAGGCCGGACAGCAGACTGACGGTAATGGGGAAAAAAATGATGATCCAGGCCATGAATACCTTGGAGGCAATCCCGTATCCCATCCACACCACCAGCAAGGGGGCGATGGCAAACACTGGGATGGCCTGGGAGGCCACCAGAAACGGGGCCAGTCCTTTTTCAAGATTGGGGTTTGCAAACATGAGGATGGCAAGGGGAACCGCAGTTGCCAGGGCCAGAATGATCCCCAGGAGGATTTCAGACAGGGTGGTGACGGCATGGGGCAGAATCATGGGGGCCTTGATGACGGCTGTGGCAAATATACTGGAGGGGGGGGGCAGTATGAAAACCGGTATTTCTAGGAGATGGGTGGCTGTCTCCCAGCATCCCAAAATCAGGATCATCAAGGCAGGTGCAATTAAATTAGCCGATTTCACAGGTTGCGTCCTCCTCAAGCTGTGCCAGCATGTACGCTTTTATCTCCATAAGATCCGGGTCATTGAAATGCCGGGGCTTTGGCTGGTCCAGTATGAATCGCTCTTTGATGACCATGGGCTGGGGGCTGAGCAGGCAGACTTCATCGGCCAGAAGCAGCGCCTCCTCAATGTCATGGGTGATCATGAGAATGGTTTTTTCAAATTCGGTCTGGAGCAGCAATAACAAAGATTGCAGGCTTTGTCGGGTAATGGCGTCGAGAGCGGATAGGGGTTCATCCAGCAGGATCAGCTCCCGGTTGAACATAAGGGTTCTGACAAGGGCGCATCTTTGTCGCATGCCCCCGGAGACCTCGTGGGGATAATGGGATTCATATCCGGTCAGTCCCAGGCGGATAAATAGCTTTTTGGCAATGGATGTCATCTGGTTCATCTCCTGTTTTCCGGTTCTGGCCGGTAACAGGGCATTGTCCAGCAGGGAAAACCATGGCAGGAGCAGGTCTTTTTGTTGCATATAGGCGGCATGGCGCCCTAGGTGGGGGATGGGTTCATTGTTCCAGCTTATGTTGCCCGCGTCCAGGCCCATGACGCCGGTCAGCCCGTCAAACAGGGTGCTTTTACCGCATCCAGAAGGGCCCACAAGCACCTTAAACTGTCCCGGGGTAACCGATAGATCTAAATCGGAAAAAACGGCCTGGCCATTATACAGTTTTGTGGCACCTGATACCTGGAGCATATCCATACAACTCTTTGTTTAAATATTAAGGTTAAACTATGTCCTTATATTAGAAAAGCAGCCCCAAGTAAATCATCTGGGGACATTTTAATTTGTACACCTCAAAAATAAATAGATTTGATTTGCCTTGTTTGGTTATGTTTTATATTCTGGGAAGGTATTCGAAAGGTTCTCTTTAAGGTTTTGCCTTTCAGCAATTTTTACCAGGTTTGGAAGAAACATATGAATGAGGGTGTATGGTGGGGAAAATTTATCCATGATGTGGTTTAAGGGGGGGCGGGTTCCATTCTTGTGTTTGGGTATCGCCGTTGCCCTTTTGTTTGGAAGAGGATTTATCCCCGATGGGGGGGTATCCCCTATTCCCCTTGCCGTGGAGAAGCCCGCAGATGGAGTGATCACCATTCATTACCACGAGAGGCCGCCCTATTATCTGACCGGTCCTCTGGGCGTTTACGGGCTCTGCGCGGATCCTGTTAAACAGGCATTTGATAGGGCAAAAATCCCCTTTCGCTGGGAAAAAACGCCGGCAAAACGGCAGCTTGATATTTTAAAGGAGAACCGTTCGAGGGCCTGCCTCATCGGGTGGTTCAAAAATTTGGAACGTGAAAAATTTGCCAGGTATTCCCATCCCATCTACCAGGATAAATCCTTCATTGCCCTGGGCCGGGCAGATAATCCTCAACTTATATCCAATGGGGCCTTAGATGCGACACTGCTTAATTCTGGTCTGGTTTATTAAGAAAAAATGGGTATTCCTATGGCAAGTTATTGGACACAATGATTTTAAAACTGGGTCCTCGACAAAAGATGACAAGTGCTGAAAATATCGGGATGCTCAAGATTATTCATTCCGGGGGCGCGGATTATTTTTT
>JAFLJU010000402.1 GCA_022712835.1 Desulfobacteraceae bacterium | reverse complement strand
AGTCGGCTCAGTATCTACAAGATCTTTGGCCTCGGCAGATGCCTGCTCTTGGGCCTGACGTTCTTGCTCTTTGGCCAAACGTTCCTGTTCTCTATCCAATCGTTTCTGGATTAGTTCCAGACGCTCCTGTTCCAATATCTGTTTAGATTCTTCGATGGTGCTTTGGGCATCCTCAATTGGGATAGCCATCACAGAAGCAAGATCTTCATCGGTTGATTCCGAAATATCTAAAACAGAGGCATATCCTGCCTTGAACAACGTTTCGGCCATGGCCATTCCCACGTTACTCAATTTCATAAGGCTATCGTACCCTTGCTTAACCTCACGGCTATAATCTTCTTCACTGGTCACTTCCAGATGCCACCCGGTTATTTCACAGGCCAAAGAAACATTTTGCCCCCCCTTGCCGATGGCAATGGAAAGGTATTCATCACTCACAATGACTTCCATGGATTTATTTTCTTCGTCTATGATCACCCTGGCAATCTCAGCCGGAGAAAGCGCATTGCAAACAAACCTGGCAATATCCGGGCTCCATTGCACGATATCAATCTTCTCGCCCCTAAGCTCCTGGACGATACTCTGAACCCGGTTTCCCTTCATCCCCACACAAGCACCCACAGGATCCACATCAGAATCGATTGAAGAAACGGCAATCTTTGCCCTTAACCCAGGCACCCTGGCAGAGGCTCGAATGCTAACAATCCCTTCAGCCACCTCTGGCACCTCAGTTTTAAACAATTCCGTTAAAAATTCGGGATGGGTCCTTGATAGAAGAATCTGGGCACCTTTGGATTCTTCAAGCACATCCTGAACATAGGCCCGGATTCTATCTCCCCGTTTATAATTTTCCTTGGGCATCTGGTCCCGGGGTCTTAAAATAGCTTCTGCCTGACCTAAGTTCACCACGAGATTCCCTCGATCAAACCGCTGGACAATGCCGTTAATAATTTTACCTTTTTTGCTGATAAAATTTTCAAATATCGCATTTCTCTCAGCTTCCCGCATTTTTTGAATAATCACCTGCTTGGCTGACTGGGCCGCTATTCGGCCAAAATCTTCGGTGTCGATACGGATACCCAGGCTATCACCGATTTCACATTCAGGATCATATTCATATCCTTCATCCAATGTCAGCTCACTATCGGCATATTCTACTTCTTCAACAACCTCTTTAAAATGGAACACCTCAACATCGCCGCTTTTTGCATCATAATGAACCTCAATGTCTGCCCGGGGCCCTATTTTCTTCCTTGCGGCAGAAACAATGGCCTCTTTGATTGTGCTTATGAGTATTTCTGCATCTATGCCCTTCTCACGGCTTACTTGGTCAATTACCCTTTTAATATCTGTGATAAACATGTTAAGCGTTCTCCAGTTTACTGACCCGCAAGCATTGCTTTACTGATCATAAGGTCTGCTATTTCAACTTTTTTACCATCAAATGCAATGACAACAGAATCATCGTTTGTCTCCTCAAGGAGACCGGTAAACTTTTTCTGCCCCTCGATTGCCTCGTATGTTTCAATTTTAATTGTTTCACCGGTGAAACGGCGGAAATCTTCCTTTTTATTTAAAGGCCGGTTTGGGCCGGGAGAGGAAACTTCAAGCCGATATCTATCCATGCGTTCCAACTGGATATCGATCAAATCACCCAACTGACGACTAACAGAAACACAGTCATCCATGGAGATCCCCCCGGGCTTGTCAATATATACCCGGACCATTGCTTCGTCATCACCGGAAAGATATTCGACATGCACAAGCTCGAGATTTTCATCCTGGCAAAGGGGCAAAGCAACCGCCCATATTTTTCCTGCCAGCGTCCCCGAATTATTTTGATTCCCAATACCCATAATACAACCACAACCCCTTAAAATTTTGCACATCCACAAATACAAAAACGGGCAAATGCCCGTTCCTAGTAATACAACTTTATAAAATCCTCACCCCATATCACTCCGGCTCAGATCATATTTACCTCGCTAAACGGCACCCCACCGGCCATTTCCACCTTAAAGTCGATGGAGCGGGCAACGAGATTCGAACTCGCGACATCAAGCTTGGGAAGCTTGCACTCTACCAACTGAGTTATGCCCGCAATAGCCACGTAATATAACAGCCGTCATCTGGTTTGTCAACACCCCATTTACTCGGGCAAATCTGCTTCAAATTTTCCCAGAATCGCTTCTGACAGTTGACCATGAACCTTTTTGATATTTTTTTCCGTCAGGGTTTTGCTTGCAGATCGGTAAACCACCCTGAAGGATAAAGATTTTTTCCTTGACTTAAGGGAAGCACCCTCAAACACATCAAAAAGGAAATAATCCTCTATCAAAGACTGTTTTTGAGCAAAGAGCTTCACCTGCCCAAGAATATCACCCACGCAAATCTTATCGTCCACAATAAAGGTCATATCCCTTGAAAGGGAGGGAAACCGTGGCAAAGGGATGTCCTGAATAAATCCAGGCATCAACTCCAACAAAGCTGCCAAATCAAAATCGAACACATAGGCGTCCTGCCTTAATCCGTAATTTTTCAGCACCTTCCCCGCCATTTTCCCAAATGAACCGATTACCACATCAGATACTTTCACCTTGGCACCGAAACCGTGCTCAAAATAGGGACAAACCGCTTCGTCCATTTTCTGAAAAGTAAGGCTTGATATCATCAAACCTTTCAGCAACCCTTCCACAATCCCTTTAAGATCATAAAAATCCACCCCGGTTTTTTTTGAGAACCAGGACTGTTCCATGCGGTTTCCGGTAATCAATCCGCCCACCATCTCTTTTTCCATTGGCAATTCTCCTTTTTGCGTTGCAAAAAAGACCTTACCAACCTCAAAGAGCTTCAGGGATTCAGACTGCTGGGAATTATTCCGCTTCATGGTTTCAAGAAGCCCCGGAATAAGACTGGTTCTCAAAACAGACATCTGGTCTGAAATGGGATTCAAAATCGTTTCCACGGATCTTCTGGGATCGGTATCGGATAATCTCAGCCGATCACAGGATTCCCCATGGATAAAATTATAGTTAATGACTTCATAAAAAGAAAATCCCGGCAATATCTGTCGGATTTTCTCCCGGAGCAACAGCATCGGAGCCAAAATCTTTCCCTTGGCAGGGACCAATGGATAACTGGTCTTGATATTGTTATATCCCCACAAACGGGCGACCTCTTCGGACAAATCTTCCGGCCGCACCACGTCCACCCGGAAGGAGGGAACCAGGACCATTAACTGATTCTCACCGCTCTGTTCAACCTTAAATTCGACTGATTTTAAAATTTCTCCGATGGCTTCACAGGAAAATTGGGTTCCAAGCCGGGTATTTAAAGCATTCGTATTAAGACAAACCTTTACCGGCTCTGATTTTTTAGGATGTTCATCTATAAACCCATTGGCAATGGAAGCGCCACAGATTTCGGAGATTAAAGACACCGCACGTTTCATTGCGTAGACGGTCCCTTCCGGATCCACACCCCGTTCAAATCGATGGGAAGCATCGGTTGCAATACCGGTCCGTTTTGCCGTTCTGCGAATGGAAATGGGATTAAAATAAGCACTCTCAATCAGAACACAGGTGGTGGCATCAGAAATCTCTGAGTTTTCACCCCCCATAACTCCTGCCAGAGCGACAGGTCGCTCCCCGTCACAGATCATCAGCATTTCAGGATCAAGCTTATGTGCTTTACTGTCCAGGGTGGTAAAATCAAAGGCCACCCCGGCTTTCTGAACAACAATCTGACCCTTGGCCAGGTTATCAAAATCAAATGCATGGAGAGGCTGTCCGGTTTCAAGCATGACAAAGTTGGTCACATCCACCACATTATTTACAGACACCAACCCAACCGATTCCATTTTTTGACGAAGCCAGAAGGGAGATGGCCCTACCTTAACATCAAACAGCATTCCGGCAGAATAGCGGGGACAAAGATCTGGATCCACAATCTTAACCGATGCCAGATCATGGATAGACCGATTCCCAGCTTTTTCCCCGGGCAGAATCACTTCCGGCAATTTCACCTGGCCCTGGGGTTTGGTAAATGCACCGATCTCCCTTGCCACCCCGATGACGCTCAGGCAATCCGGACGATTGGGAGTCAAATCAATTTCAAAAAGAGTATCAGAAATATTTAAAGCAGTCTCCAGGGGGGTTCCAGGCGAAGACCCTTCTTCAAGGTCCATGATGCCCGAGGCATCGCTGGCAAGCCTCAACTCCGAGGCGCTGCAAAGCATGCCGCAGGATTTCTCTCCCCTAAGCTTGCTTTTTTTAATTTTCAAGCCCCCGGGCAGCACCGCACCAGGCGTCGCACAGGCAACCATCATCCCCTGCCTCACATTGGGTGCGCCACATACAATCTGAACCGGTTCATCCTCACCAATATCAACCATGCAACAGGAAAGTGTATCGGCATTGGGATGTTTTTTGACCTCGGTCACCCTGGCCAGTACCACATGGTCCAGATAATCATAGAGACTTTCGACACTATCAACTTCAAGCCCGGCCATGGTGAGTTTGTCAGCAATTTGTTGGGGAGGAAGATCAACGGGAATATATTCTTTTAACCAGCTTAGACTGACTTTCATATTAAAACTGCCCTAGAAAACGAACATCGTTTTCATAATATTTTCTTATATCATCAATACCATACTTGAGCATGGCCATCCGCTCTATACCGACGCCAAAGGCAAATCCGGTGTAAATATCCGTGTCATACCCGACATTTTCGAACACCGCAGGATGGACCATTCCAGAGCCCAAAACCTCAAGCCAACCTGTCTTTGAACAGACACGACAGCCCTTACCCTTACACATCACACATCGAATATCCACCTCCGCACTGGGTTCGGTAAAGGGGAAAAAGCTGGGCCGAAACCGCAGAGAAGTATCTTTATCAAAAAACTGATGAACAAAGGTGGTCAATATCCCCTTAAGATCCCCAAAGGAGATATTTTTATCCACCATCAACCCTTCGATCTGGTGGAACATGGGAGTATGGGTCAGGTCGGAATCGCACCGAAACACCTTTCCGGCAGAAATAATGCGAACCGGCGGGTCTGTTTTTTCCATGGTCCTTGGTTGAGAAGGAGAGGTATGGGTTCTTAAAACAATATTGTCTGACACATAGAAGGTATCCTGCATATCTCTGGCAGGATGATATTTCGGAATATTCAAGGCTTCAAAATTATAATAATCCGTTTCCACCTCCGGACCTTCCGCAACATCAAATCCCAACCGCATAAAGATACCGCTGATCTCATTTAAGACCTGGGTAATGGGATGAAGGGACCCCCTGACAACCTGACGACCCGGCAGGGTCACATCGATACCAGAAGTTTCCGCTTCATTTTGGGCCTCAAGATCTGAAAATGCCTGGTGAATCAACCCCTCAATCTTCACCTTCAGCAAATTGGCATCCTTTCCAGCCCCGGGTCGATCTGCCTCGGGAAGGGATGAGATATTTCTCAAGAACCCAGTGAGCTCTCCCTTCCGGCCAAGATATCGGGTGGATACCAACTCCAGCGCCTCATTGGACTCGGCCTTTTCAATATTCTCAAGGGCCTCTTTTTCAATATCGACAATACTGTTCTGCAAAACACCCCCAGTGTTGTCTAATTTAATCGGGCAGTTGCCTGGGACGCCAACTGAGAGAAACCAGCAGGATCACAAATAGCAAGATCTGCGAGTACCTTACGGTCCAACTCACAACCAACCAACTTAAGACCATTCATAAATTTGGAATAGGAAAGATCATTCATTCTAGCAGCGGCATTGATTCTGACAATCCACAAACTTCTGAATTCTCTTTTCCTAACGCGCCTGTCACGGTATGCATACATCAATGCTTTATCAACCGCATCTGCTGCTGTTCTGTATAATTTACTTCGACCGCCCCGAAACCCTTTTGCAAGCTTTAGAACTTTATTCCTGCGTCTATTTGCTTTAAATCCTCTCTTAACTCTCATGTACCTAACTCCTTACTATATCTTGGATTCCAGATACCCATTACAAGGATAATCCGGACAATAATTTAGCCATTTGGCAACATACGTCTAACGGCTTTCAAATTCGAATCATCAATGATCTGGTCCCGACGTAAGGACCGTTTTCTTTTGGTAGTTTTTTTTGTCAGGATATGACTGGCATGGGATTTACGGAATTTATATTTCCCAGATCCTGTTTTCTGAAACCGCTTTGCTGCGGCTCTACGTGTTTTAATTTTAGGCATTTTAACCTCTCCTGTGTTGCAATTTACTAAAAAAATAGAAGGTGGTATAAAATATATACCACCATATATCACCGTATTTATTTTGAACAGACTGCTAAATTTTTATCGAAAAAAAACCGCTAAGCTTTGGGCCCAAGCAGCATTGTCATCACCCGACCCTCAAACTTGGCGGGTTGTTCAACCACTACAAACTCCTCGGTTAGAAGGACAATCTTCTCCAAAACAGCTTTGGCTTGATCCCGGAGCATGAACTCCCGCCCCCGAAAAACCAATGTAATTTTAACCTTATCATTGTTGTTGATAAATTTTTCAATGTGCCGAACTTTTGTCTCAAGGTCATGCGCATCTGTTTTGGGACGGACCTTTATCTCTTTAATCTGAGAAGTTTTCTGCTTTTTCCGGGCCTCCTGTTTTTTCTTGGTCAGCTCATACTTATACTTTCCATGATCCATAATCTTACAGACAGGGGGGTTTGCATCCGGCGACACCTCAACCAAATCCAAATTTCCACTCGCGGCTATTTGCAATGCCTCTTCAATGGGCAACACGCCTATCTGTTCGCCGTCAGCACCGATCACACGCACTTCAATGGCCCTGATCCCCTTATTCACGTTCGTCTGATCCTGTCGCCCTCGTTTATTAGATATCTTCACACTTCACGCTTAAGCACGCCTCCCTAATTAACATCAATGGTAATATAAGTAAGTATAACCTTGTGATTATAACGATTTGCTATGAGAATTGCAAGTGTTATTTATTTCTTTGTCGACGATCGCTTTTGTTCCAAAGTATAAGCTTCCAAAAAACTATCTTTCCAGTAAACATTGTCCTCTTTATTAAAAAAATCATAAAAAAGGTCAAGACTTTTTTCCCGGAGTACTCCCGAAACAATGGTCATTTTTACCTCCCGATACAAGGGAGTCAGTGAAGACAAATCACAGCGGGTCCCCCCTCCCATTGGATCTTCATAGGCATATACAATTTTTTTTATACCAGAAAGAATAATCGCAGCAAAACACATCAAGCAGGGCTCCATGGTACAAAAAAGGACCGATTCCTTTGGATTAAACTTTCGGGGGTTGCCTTCAAGGGATTTCAAAGCTCTGATTTCCGCATGGTCAATCTCACTAAAAAACAGGTGACCCGAACGGGTCCCCTTGCGGGCTCCGGTGCCAACTACCTCCCCTGCCTGGACAATCACACACCCAACCGGAAACTCTCCCTTTGCCCCAGCAATTTTGGCCTGTTCCAGGGCCAACCTCATAAAGATTTCATTTTCCAAAACTTTTTTGTATTCCCCTTGGATACCATACATATTGAACTATTTCCCCGGGAAACAAACAAGAAAATCCGAGGTCGCTTGCTTTTTTTGATAAATATTGTATGGTATTCGGATCTTAATAAATATTCAACAATGAATTTATGAAACTACTTAAAAAAAATTATCCCGCTAAAAACGAACCCCCTGAAAATGACATGTGCATCAGAGAAATATTTCAACAACGAGAACAAAGTTTTCTTTCCGAATATGGGACGGCTAGCGCCCAAACCTCAAGGAAATCCGAAGAAGAGAACACCTGTAATATCCGAACTCCATTTCAATTGGACCGGGACAGGATTGTCTATTCCAATTCCTTCCGGCGCCTGAAATACAAAACCCAGGTCTTTTTAGCCCCCCTGGGAGACCACTATAGAACCCGGCTTACCCACACCCTTGAGGTGTCTGAAATTGCCAGGAACATTGCCAGGGCCTTTGCGGTGAATGAGGATCTTGCCGAAGCCATTGCCCTGGGCCATGACCTGGGCCACACCCCCTTTGGCCATGGTGGAGAAACGGCCTTGATCGAAGTTCATTCCGCCCATTTTTCCCATTCGGATCAAAGCCTGAGAGTGGTGGATGTACTCGAAAACAAAGGCCACGGTTTAAATCTCACAAACCAGGTACGGGATGGCATTCTCAAGCATTCAAAGGGATTTGGGAACATCATCCCTGCCACAGCCGGTGAAACCGCCATCACCTTAGAAGGAAGAATTGTACGGGTAGCAGACATCATCGCCTATCTAAACCATGATCTGGACGATGCCCTTCGGGGGAAAGTCATCTCCATGGCAGAAGTCCCTTCCATCTGTTTTCAAACCCTTGGGAAAAGCCATTCCGAAAGAGCCAGTACCATGATCGAATACCTGGTTTATAACTCTGGGCCCCAGAATGGCAAATTTATTCTGAATCTGGGAGAAGATGCCTTACATGCCATGACCATTTTACGTAAGTTTCTCTATGACAAGGTCTATCGATCCCCCGCCGTCCATAATGAATTTTTAAAGGTC
>JAFLJU010000033.1 GCA_022712835.1 Desulfobacteraceae bacterium | reverse complement strand
GATGCCTATAAAGAGGAATTGAACATAGACGAGGGACAAACAACCGAAGATGGACAATTTTCCCTGGAAGGTGTCCGGTGCATCGGGTGCTGTGCATCCGGTCCTGTTCTTACGGTTGATAAAGAAATCCATGGTGGCCTTGATCGATCCAAAGCGCTTGATATATTGGAAACATATAAGGAAACCTCTGAGGTAGAAGGGGGTTAAATAATAATTATGGTAAAACTTACGAGTATTGACGCCTTACAAAAGCATAGAGATTCCATCATAAGTGAGAGAACCAGCCAAAACAAAAGACTGATCTCTTTGTGTGCTGGCTCCGGCTGCGCTGCATACGGTACCTCCGGTGTATATGATGAGCTGTTAAACGAGTTGAACAAACATGGTCTTCAGGATAAATTTGAAGTCAAATTAACAGGTTGCCATGGGTTTTGTGAAAAAGGGCCCATCATGGTTATCCATCCTGAAGGGATCTTTTATTCAAAATTAAAAAAAGAGTACATGGCCGAAATTGTAGAAAAAACCCTTAAAAATGGGGAGCTTGTCCAGGCCCGTCTTTTTAAAATAGAATCAACCAAGAAAAAGGTTTCTTTGGAAAATCAGATTCCTTTTTACAGCCTGCAGCAGCGGGTTATTCTTGGTAATAACGCCAAAATTGATCCCACAAACATTGATGATTATATCTCTGTTGGCGGCTATAGCGCCCTGGCAAAAGCGCTTTCGGACATGACACCCACGACTATATTAGAGGAAATAACCAAATCAAAATTAAGGGGCCGCGGCGGCGGGGGATTTCCTGCAGGGGTGAAGTGGAAAACCTGTGCCAAATTTGACGGTCCGAGATATGTGATTTGTAATGCCGACGAAGGGGATCCAGGGGCTTATATGGATCGAAGTATTCTGGAAGGCAACCCCCACAGTGTGCTGGAAGGCATGATCATCGGAGCTCTTGCCATGGGTTCAACCCGGGGATATGTTTATGTCCGCCATGAGTACCCCCTGGCGGTGAAAAACCTTTCCTTGGCTATTGAACAAATTCGAGAATATGGATTGCTTGGCAAAAATATTCTGGGTACAGATTTTGACCTGGATATCACCATCAGTCGCGGCGGTGGTGCCTTTGTTTGTGGTGAATCCACGGCTCTCATGGCATCCCTGGAAGGCAAACCTGGCCGACCTAAGGCAAAATATGTCCACACCGTTGAAAAGGGATTCAAGGATGGCCCCACCTGCCTGAATAATGTTGAAACCTGGGCAAATGTACCCACCATCATCAACCGTGGGGCTGACTGGTATTGCACCATCGGTACAGAACATAGCAAGGGGACCAAAATTTTCTCCCTTGTGGGCAAGGTGGTGAACACAGGCCTTGTGGAAGTTCCCATGGGAACCAGCCTTCGTACTATTATCTTCGATATTGGTGGCGGCGTACCCAAAAAGAAAAAATTTAAAGCCGTTCAAACCGGCGGTCCATCCGGTGGCTGTATCCCTGAAGCCCACCTGGACCTGGGCGTGGATTTTGATGAACTTTCCAGGGTGGGGTCCATCATGGGATCCGGTGGCATGATTGTCATGGATCAGGATACCTGCATGGTTGAAGTTGCCCGGTATTTTGTGGAGTTTCTCCAGGATGAATCCTGCGGTCAGTGCAACCCCTGCCGGGAAGGATTAAAACAGATGCTTGAAATTTTGACAAGGATCTGCGACGGAAAAGGCCGTGAAGGGGATATAGAGCTTCTGGAGGAATTGGGAGCCATGATTGAAAAATTTTCCCTGTGTGGCCTTGGTACATCAGCACCCAATCCGGTTCTGTCAACGATTCATTATTTCCGCGACGAATATGAAGCACACATAAATGATAAAAAATGTCCCGCCGGTGTCTGCAAGCCTCTTTTCCATCTGGAAATTGATGAAACTGCATGTACTGGCTGTACTCTGTGTGCAAAAAAGTGCCCTCATCAAGCCATCACCGGCACGAAAAAGGAACCCCATATTCTGGATCAGGCAAAATGTATCAAATGTGGAATATGCTACGACAATTGTAAGTTTAATGCCATTGTCATTAAATAATCATGCCGCAATTATACATGATAAAATCCTAATAATCATTTGGATGCAGGAAGGTTAAACCCATGATTACTTTTAAATTAAACGGCAAAACAGTACAGGGCGAAGAGGGTCAGTATGTCATTCAGGTAGCTGAAAAATACGGCATAACCATTCCCACACTTTGCCATCATAAAGCCCTTGATCCGGCCGGAATGTGCCGGATCTGCACCGTGGAAATGTTTGACGGCAGAAGGACAAAGTATGTAACGGCATGCAACTATCCCATCTGGGAAGGCATGGAAATCAACACCGATACAGAAACGATTCACCAGGGTCGAAAACTCATTATTGAGACACTATATGCCCGATGTCCCGAGGTCCCCCTGTTAAAAAAACTGGCCAAGCAATACAATATTGATGCGCCTCGTTTCAAAAAAGAAGGGGATGATTGTATCCTGTGCGGCCTGTGTGTGCGCATGTGTGATAAAATGGGCAACAGCGCCATTAATTTCACCGGCCGGGGCGTGGATCTTAAGATCAACACTCCCTTTGGACAAAAATCGGATGTCTGCATGGCATGTGGTGCATGTGCCTCGGTTTGTCCCACCGGTCACATCAGTCTTGAAAAAATCAAGAATGAATATACCAAAGCAAATCCATCTCTTATTCCTTCGGAGTATGAGATGGGCCTTAAGGGCAGAAAACCGGTTTACGTGCCCTACGCCCAGGCAGTCCCCAACACTCCTGCCATTGATCGGGATGTGTGTATCCATTTTAAAACCGGCGGGTGCAAGGTGTGTGCTGAAATTTGTCAAATGGATGCCATCGATCATACCATGCAAGATGAAATCATCGAGATCGACGCTGGGGCGGTGGTATTATCCCCTGGGTTTGAACCCTTTGATCCGTCCAAATTTGACAATTACGGATATGCAAACCACCCCAATGTTATGACCGCCATGGAGTTTGAGAGAATTCTTTCGGCATCGGGTCCAACATCTGGTCATTTAACCAGGCAGTCCGATGGTAAAGAACCTAAAAAAGTGGCCTGGTTCCAATGTGTGGGGTCAAGGGACATGAACAAATGCGACAACAAGTATTGTTCATCTGTCTGCTGCATGTACGCCCTCAAGGAAGCCGTCATTGCCAAGGAACATGCCGGAGATGACTTAGATTGCGCCATCTTCTACATGGATATGCGAACCCATGGCAAGGATTTTGAGCGATATTACAACAGGGCCAAGGACCAGGGAATTCGATTCCAGAGAAGCCGCGTCCATACGGTTGTGCCCGTCGGTGATACCGGAGACCTCATGATCACCTATACAAGTGATGATGGGAAAAATATTGAAGAAATTTTTGACATGATCGTTCTGTCCATTGGTCTGGAAATTTCTCCTGAAATCGTTGATATGGCCAAAAAACTGGGCATTGAACTCACCGACGGAAATTTTGCCAAAACCACCACCTTTAAACCGGTGGAAACCAACAGAAAAGGCATCTTTGTTGCCGGTGCTTTCCAGGGACCCAAGGATATTCCCCAGGCAGTTGTGGACTCCTCTGCTGCTGCTGGAGAAGCTGGCGCAATGCTTGCCAGTGCCAGAAATACGCTGACCAAAATTCCCGAGGTAATTCCGGAAACAAATATTGTGGGAGAACGTCCCAGAATCGGCGTATTTGTTTGTAAATGCGGTACCAATATCGCAGGGGTTGTAAATGTTCCAGAAGTCCGGGACTATGCCGCATCCCTGCCCTATGTTGAATATTATACAGATTCTCTTTATTCATGTTCCCAGGATACCCAGGAGAGCATGAGTCAGATTATCAAGACCAATAAACTCAACCGAATCGTGGTGGCGGCCTGTACCCCTAAAACCCATGAGCCGCTTTTCCAGGAAACCCTGATCAATGCCGGATTGAATAAATATTTATTTGAAATGACCAATATCCGGAACCATGCTTCCTGGGTTCATAAAGACTCACCGGATCTTGCCACACAAAAAGCCAAGGATCTGGTGCGCATGGCGGTTGCCAAGGTGGCACTCATGGAACCCCTGGAAGAAGCGGAACTTCAGGTCAAACCCGTTGCCATGGTCATCGGCGGTGGGATTTCCGGTATGGTAGCTGCCAAAAATCTGGCGGAACAGGAGTATGAGGTGCATCTTATTGAAAGGGATGCAAAACTCGGGGGACAAGCCAACAAGCTTTATCACACCTATAAGGGTGAAATGATTGCCGATGAGCTTGCCCTTTTGGTCAAGGATGTACAAAACAATGAAAAAGTTCACATCCATCTCAACACAAGCCTTGAAAATGTGGAAGGCTTTGTGGGCAGTTTCAAATCAGAGCTGTTAACCGAGGAAAAAACATCCTCCCTTGAACACGGAGTTGCAATTATTGCAACAGGTGCACATGGGTCAACTCCTACTGAATACAGTTATGGAAAGGATGATCGGATCATCACCAGCCTGGATCTGGACAAACGATTCATAGAAAAGGACCCTGCCCTCAAATCCATTGGGTCAGCGGTATTTATTCAATGTGTCGGGTCCCGGGAAAAGGAACGTCCCTATTGCTCCAGGGTATGCTGTACCCATTCCATAGACAATGCATTGGAATTGAAGAAAATCAATCCTGAAATGTCAATTTTTATCCTCTACAGGGACATCAGAACCTATGGGGAGCGGGAATATAAGTATCAGCAGGCACGTGAGGCCGGGATCATCTTTATCCGGTACTCTGTGGACAATAAACCCAAAGTGTCGATACAGGATGGAAAAGTGCTTATCAGCACAATAGATCACGTGCTGGGTCGGCCCATGGAAATTCAGACCGATCTTGTGACCTTGGCCACGGCCATTGTTCCCAATAAAGATGAACGCTTGGCCAACTTCTTCAAGGTGCCCCTTAATGAAGACGGGTTCTTTGTGGAAAGACACGCAAAACTGGGGCCGTCGGAATTTGCAACCGATGGTGTTTTCCTTTGCGGACTTGCCCACTATCCAAAACCCATTGACGAAGCCATTGCCCATGGCCAGGCAGCTGCATCAAGAGCGGTTACCCTGCTGGCAAAAGAAACCGTGCATACCAGCGGTAATGTGGCTGCTGTTGACCCAATGGCATGCAGCTCCTGTGGGGTTTGTGTATCCATCTGCCCTTACTCGGCTCCTGCCTTTGAAACCGACGGCCGGTTTGAGGGAACCGCCCAGATCAATCCGGTTTTGTGCAAAGGATGCGGTTTATGCGTAGCCTCCTGCAGGTCCGGTGCCATCCGTCTTAAGGGTTTTGACACAAATCAGATATTTGCACAAATCTTTGCGCTGAATGAAGCGGTATAAGGAGAGTTCAATAATGACACAAAACAATAATACAAAAATCGTTGCGTTCCTGTGCAATTGGTGCAGCTATGGCGCTGCCGATCTAGCTGGCGTCAGCAGGATGCAATACCCTGCCGATATCCGGGTCATCCGAATCCCCTGCACAGGGCGGTTAAGTCCAAAATTTATGCTGTCTGCCTTAAGGGAAGGCGCTGATGCGGTCTGGGTGTCCGGCTGACATCCCGGTGAATGTCATTACCTGGATGGTAATTATTATGCACGCAGGAAATTTGCTTTAATGGGCAATCTTTTGGAGCACATGGGAGTCGAAAGGGACAGAATTCATTTCTCCTGGATCTCTTCGGCTGAAGCCACGAAATTTGTGGACGTGGTCAGGGAAATCTCCGAAAAGGTAAAAGCGCTGGGGCCCAATAAGAAATTTGTAAAGGACTATAACTAAAAAGGTTATTTTTATGGATACCTGTATAAAAAAAATCAGGGAGCTTGCAGCTGACCTCCTTGAACGAGGGGAAGTGGAACGCGTGATTGGTTTTGCCAAGGGAACCATTCCCATGGCAACCAGTCCCATTGCCGTTGGATCAAAGCAGGAGATCGAAAAACTTGTTTTTAATTCAACCTGCGGACTGAACCTTGCCAATTATGCTAGAAAACAAAAGGGCAAAATAGCCATTATTGCCAAGGGATGCGATTCCAGAAATCTTGTCACCCATATTGTTGAAAATCAAATTCAACGGGAGCAAATTGTCATTATAGGCGTTCCCTGTTCCGGCATGGTGGATAAATTTAAAATAGCCGCTCTCTTTAAAGATGAGATCACAGGATTTGAAGAAGCGGATGACACCCTGACAGTTTCGTCATTGTCCTTGACCCAAACCCTAAAAAAACAAGATTATTTAAGGGAAAACTGTTCGCTTTGTACCCACAAAAACCCGGTGCTCTATGATGTTCTGGCAGCAGATCTTGTGGAAGAACAAGTGCTTGAGAACCCATTTCCCGACGTGGACCGCATTGAAGCCCTGGACCCCGATGATAAATGGCAGCATTTTTCCGACCTGACAAAAAATTGTATTCGGTGTTATGCCTGTAGAAATGCCTGTCCCATTTGCTATTGTCCCACTTGTTTTGTGGACGAAGCTGGCCCCCAGTGGGTTGGGAAAGGACAAAATAAAACGGATGTGGACACCTTTCACTTTTTAAGGGCCTTCCATTGTGCAGGAAGATGTACCGATTGTGGTGCGTGTGTTGAAGCCTGCCCCATGGGGATCAATGTCAGGGATTTTACGCGAAAGCTGAACAAAGATGCTTTGGAATTTTTTGGCTGGGAAGCCGGTCTTGATATCAGTAAGCGGCCTCCTCTTGATTCGTTTAGTCCTGAAGATCCCAATGATTTTATCAAGTAAATAAAAAGGGCATACAATGAAATTTATAACAATTGATAAAAAGGACTGGGCCAAAGGCATTGATAAATCCCGTAAGACCTATCAGCTTTTTGGCCCGGTTAAAGATAAAAACGGGTGTAAAATAAAGGCACTAGATGCAGATGTTGTACCGGATATGGATTACCATGAGTCGGTCATGTCGGCAAAATCGGTGCTGTTCCCCCAGACTGAGACCATTTTAACCACAAGCCTCAATGAAGCCGTTGATGATCACCATATCATGAAGCGGGCCGAGAATACCTACACCCCCCGTGCGGTTTTGGGTATCAGACCCTATGATGCAAAAGCCATCCTCTTGGTCAAAATGAACTTTGACACAGATGACTATAGAGATCCCTATTGGTGTGACGCCTATGAAGCCACCACCCTGGTGGGTCTTGGTATCACCAAACCCGGTCCCTTTGATTTTTCTACATCCGTTGACTGCGGTCCTTTTTGTGAAGAAGGACTGGATATCCTGCTGGCAGATCTTGATGACAAATTTTTGGCAAAGGTTCTAACACCCAAGGGAGAAGCCTATGCTGTTGCCTGCGGGTTTGAGACCACGGCTGATGATAAGGAAAGCCAGGCCCTGTTTGATATCCTGCGAAAAGAAGCGGAAAAAAACATTTCCGCAAGCATTGAGACAGATAAGCTTTCGGAAAAAGTTCTTTTGGATCTTCACGAGGCCCCCTTCTGGGATGATGTGGCATTTTCCTGTATTAATTGCGGCACTTGCACCTATGTCTGCCCCACCTGCTGGTGCTTTGATATCCAGGATGAGGCCAAGCAAAAGGAAAGTTCCCGGTTTAGAAACTGGGATACCTGCATGTCTCCTTTATTTACCCGCCATGCCACAGGACACAACCCCAGAGGCGTCAAGGTTCAAAGAGTCCGGCAGCGGTTCATGCATAAACTCAAATACTTTCTGGATAAATATGACCAGGGAATCATGTGTGTCGGATGCGGTCGGTGCGTAAAAAGTTGTCCGGTTAACATCGATATTCGTAAAGTTGCCCATACCATGAACACTTTTGAGAAAAAAGATTAGCGAACAAAAGGAGCCAAATACATGGAAAACCCCTATATGCCGTATCCAGTTCGCATTGATGACATCCAAATTGCAACTGAAGACAAATCCCTTAAAACATTCACATTTGTTTTTCTCAATGAAGGGGATGAAGAAAAATTTGCTTACCATGCCGGACAATTTGCAGAATTATCCATTCCCGGTGTGGGAGAAATTCCCATTGGGATTGCGTCATCCCCGGTTGAAAAAGGATTTGTAAAATTTACTGTTTTCAGAACCGGTGTGGTTACCTCTCATCTTCACAACATGAAAATCGGAGATATCATGGGAATCCGCGGCCCCTTGGGCAACTGGTATCCCTGGGATAAGCTTGAAAACAAAAATGTGGTCATCATTGGCGGCGGATTTGCCTTTACTACCTTAAGATCTTCCATTGTTTACATGCTGGATCCGGCCAACCGGCCCAAATTTAAAAACATTGATGTGGTCTACGGGGCCAGGTCTCCGGGCATGCTTCTTTACCGGGAAGAGTTGTTTGAATGGGAAAAGCGGGATGATATCAATATGCATATCACAGTAGATGGTACCGATGACCCTGACTGGAAATACCATACCGGATTTGTTCCCCAGGTGGTTGAACAAAATGCGCCCAAGGCCGATGATGATACCTATGCGATCATCTGTGGTCCGCCCATTATGATTAAATTCACCCAGCCATCCCTTACCCAACTTGGGTATAAACCCCACCAGATTATCATGTCTCTGGAAAACAGAATGAAGTGTGGTATCGGGATGTGCGGACGGTGTAATATTGGAAAAGAACTGGTGTGTAAAGACGGGCCCGTCTTTACTCTTGATGAAATCAACCAGACCCCGAAAGAGTATTAAATATACCGCTTTTGGGGAGGGTGATTTTTTCAAAATATACCTATTCTTTGTTGACAAGTATTCGATGCTGGGATATGTTTAGTTTTCAATTATCGATGCGACTATTGAAGCCAAGACAGTATGTCTTAAAATGATAGAAAAAAAAACTATTTACTGGAGGAATTTTTAATGGCAAACATTGAGTTTAACGGGAAGACATTTGATATAGATGAAGATGGATTTCTTCTTGATTACAACACGTTTTCTGATGAGTGGGTTGACTATGTAAAAGGCCAGGAAGGAATCGAAGAGCTGAATGACGAACATTGGCAGCTGATTAAAGTTCTTCAGGACTACTACGAAAAAAATGGTATCGCTCCCATGGTTCGTGTTCTCTCCAAGCTTACAAAATTCAAACTGAAACACATCTATGAATTGTTCCCCTCAGGACCTGGTAAAGGTGCCTGTAAAATGGCCGGTCTTCCTAAACCGACCGGATGTGTATAGTTCATTAAATACGTATCCACCTTTTTTTTAGTTGATAAAGGCCCTGTTTCTTCAAACAGGGCCTTTATTATTAACAGCTTTTGGAGTTGAGTATGCCCTTACTTGATGATACCAACAAAAAAATTCTTAACAGCATCCAGCTTGATTTCCCCATAGATCCCAGACCTTTTAAAAAAATCGCAGAAAAGCTGGATCTTTCCGAAGACGAGCTTTTAGACAGAATCAACACCATGAAAGAGGAGATGCTGATCCGAAGAATCGGGGGAAATTTCAGCCCTGATAGGCTAGGTTATCATTCAACCCTTTGTGCTGCCATGGTGGACGAAGATAAAATTGACCTGTTCACCCAAACGGTCAACACCTATTCAGGGGTTACCCATAATTACCGGCGAGATCACCATTTTAATATCTGGTTTACCTTTATCGCCCCTTCTGTGGAGATCATCAAGCAAAGCCTTGAAGAAATTTCCGCTAAAACCGGAGTGAAAACCATATTAAACTTACCGGCGACACGGGTGTTTAAAATTTCTGCCAATTTCAAGGTATGAACAATCTAAAGGTTGCCCTTGTCGTTCAGAAGAGCATCCCTGGAGCCTATGAAAAAAACCTGGCTGCCAGTATGGAAGCCATTTGCCTTGCCGCATCTAAAAATGCCCAGATGGTGGTATTTCCTGAAATGAACCTGTCTGGGTATCTGGCAGGTCCCAAAAGCTGCTCCCTTGCAACCTCTGTCTCTCCCGAGTTGATTCACGTTTTGTCCACAACTTCTGAAAGATTGGATATTTCTATCCTAGTGGGGTTGGCAGAACAAGTGGGTCAGGATCGGATCTGTGCATCCCACCTTGTTTTTTCCCCCAATTGTCCCATGGGGCGATACCGAAAAATTCATATGGCTCCCAATGAAAAAGAATATTTTTCTCCGGGAAACAGCACAAATCTTTTTTCTCACAAGAGTGTTCGGTTTGGTATTCAGCTTTGTTACGATGCCCATTTCCCTGAGCTATCCACTGCCATGGCTCTTAAAGGGGCAGATATTATTTTTATTCCCCACGCCTCCCCCAGAGGTACCCCAGAAGAAAAATACCAATCATGGATGCGGCATTTAACTGCCAGAGCATTTGATAACGGTGTATTTATCGCGGCGGTTAATCAGACAGGGGATAACACAGGGGGGCTTGTTTTTCCTGGAATCGCACTCTTGATAGGACCCGATGGAAACATTGTTTCCAAATTTATTGATCCGGAAGAGAAAATTCATTTTGTGGATATTGATCTGACCACTCTGGAAAGAGTTCGCTCCCACAAAATGCGTTATTTTTTACCCAATAGAAGATCGGATCTCTTCGATTAGAAACCCCAAAAGATTGTGATAATCATTTTAAAAAATTCAGGCTTATTTTTCTATTTCACTTCTGCGGTTTTGAATGTAGGCGTTTCTTATGGCCACGTAGGGGTCTAAGGATGCATCCTTCAATGCTTCGTAATCACCAATTCGAAAAGTGGTTCTGTTAACTTTATCAACTATGTTTACGCCTAGATTAACCTCCCAGGGCTCTACATAATTGATGGGGGTAATAAAATAGTCTCCTGCCTTTCCGATGGCATCCCGAAGGGTGGTTGGACCCAATACCGGCAATACCAGATAAAATCCATCCCCGATGGCGTAGGAACCAAAGGTTTGTCCTAGATCTACGTTAGAGGTTGTCATATTTAAATGTTTCTGTGCAAATTTATTGAATCCTAAAACTCCCAAGGTGAAGTTGGCAAGAAAAACACCAAATACATCCGAGGCGGCCATAAGTTTTCCCTGGAGAATATTATTAACAAATCTGACGGGAAACATGAGATTATAGAAAA
>JAFLJU010000537.1 GCA_022712835.1 Desulfobacteraceae bacterium | reverse complement strand
GAAGAAAAACATCAATTTTCCTATGGGGATGTGGAAAAAATAAATGTCAAAGATTCTTTTATTTTTTCCCTGAAATCAGGAAAACAGATTCAAATCCCCGTTCCGGAACTAAGACCTATAAAAAGAGGTGCCTGTGATTTTTGCGAAGATTTTTCAGCCGAATATGCCGACATTTCATTTGGTGGCCTTGGCGCTGAGAATGGATGGACAACCGCTATTATTAGAACCCCTACAGGGAAAAACGTAATGGAAGATAGTTTGAAAAATGTCCTGACTTCTTTTTCCATTGAAGACAATCCCCAATTTATTACCCAGGCAGAAGAAAAGATTTTCAATGCCTCCAACCAGAAAAAGGAACTGTTTGGGGAGAACCAAATGAACCGAAAAAAAGAGGTCCGCTTCTCCCTGTAAAAATTTAGACATTATAAGGTTGTATCAAAGCTTTCATTTGATACAACCTTAACGCAAAGTTAAGACACAAATACTTAGGGTTACCAAAAGTTACATTGTTGAAACAGGAGAGTTGATTTGAGAATAGCCATAGTTGGAGCCGGAAAAAAATGTTTATACCTGATGCAGGTTATCGATAAATATGAATTTCAAATAGTTGCCCCGGTTGTCGTGGCAGTGGCAGACATTAACAATAAAGCCCCGGGGCTTATGAAAGCCCAGGAAAGAGATCTTTTTGTAACCAATGACTACAATGATTTGTTCAAACTGGATAAGGTCGATCTCATTGTGGAGTTGACCGGAAATCTGGATATTTATAATGATATCTTATCCAAAAAAAACAATCGGGTCCGGGCCATCGCCCATACCACGGCCATGCTTTTCTGGGAGATCGATTTTGCCGCCCAAAAACACTTCAAGACCCACCAGGAACTTAGCAAAACCCAAGCCGTGTACGATGCATTAATCAATAATCTCATCCATGAAGATGTAGTGGTCATTTCTCTGGACCACAAAATCCTGGATATCAATGAAGCCTTTTTAGATAAACTTGGCCTGACCCGGGACCAGACCATAGGCAAGTGCTGCCATGAAATAACCCATCGAAATTCGGCACCCTGCTCGGGGAAAGAACATCCTTGTCCCCTTGCAGAGGTTGTAGAAACAGGCAAACCTTCCCGGACCACACACATTCATCTGGACCAGGATGGAAACAAATATCATGTCTCCATTTCCTGTTACCCCTTGGTTGAAAAGGGAGTTTTAAAAGGAGTAATTGAAGTTTCAAAGGATATCACCAAGGACATCGAGTTTGAAAAAAAGATGATGCAACAGGAAAAACTGGTTTCCATAGGAAGGCTCAGTGCCGGGGTGGCCCATGAAATAAACAACCCCCTTACCACAATCCTGACCTCATCCATGCTGATACAAGAAGATCTGGAACCAGGATCGGAAATTCACAAAGAACTTGCCATTATCAGCAACGAAGCCCTTCGCTGCCGCAAAATTGTAAAAAGTTTGCTGGATTTTGCCAGGCAAAGCAAATCATTTAAAAAATTGGATGATATTAACGAGGTGATAAACGAAAGCCTTATTCTCACACGAAAACAGGCCAAATTCAAAGACATCGTCTTAGATACCCGTCTGGCCACAAATTTGCCGTCATTGTCCATCGACAGAGATAAAATCCAGCAAACCCTTATTAATCTAACATTAAATGCCATTGAAGCAACCCCAGCTGGCGAGAGTATCCGCATCTTATCACAATATTTTGAGAAGAAGAAGGCCATAGAAATTGTCGTCAGTGATACAGGAGATGGGATTCTTCCTGAACATCTGGATAAAATTTTTGACCCCTTTTTTACGACAAAGAAAAACGGCACCGGCCTGGGGCTTGCTATCACCCATGGTATTATTGAGCAGCATGGCGGAACCATTGTCGCCAAAAGCACACCGGGTGTGGGAACGACTTTTTTTATCACATTGCCCCTGGGAAATGACCATTGAACGATGAATCGATGGTATCCATCCTTGTTATTGATGATGAGCTACAGATTTGCCGAAATTGTTTAAAAATTCTTGCCTGTCCCCAATACGAGGTTGAATATGCGCTGGATGGATTTGATGCCCTGGAACGGATGGCATCTTATCGATTTGATATTGTGATCACAGACCTGAATATGGAACGATTGGGAGGTATGGAGGTAATTGCCCGGATCAATACCGCTTTTCCCCAAACAATTGTCATTGTAATGACAGGTTATGCAAGTGTCTCATCGGCTGTTGAAGTGATGAAAATGGGGGTTTTTGATTATCTTCCCAAACCCTTTACTCCCTATGAACTCCGGGCAGTTGTTCAACAGGCTGTCGCACGAGCTGCCCTTCAACAGCAACAAAGAAGACTCATCCATCAAAAAACAAAACAAATCTCCCACCAATTGATCGGCGAAAGCCCCGGCATTAAAAAAGTGATTCAAATGGTGCAAAAAGTCGCTGCCACGGATGCCAATGTTCTGATCTATGGTGAGAGTGGTACCGGCAAGGAATTAATCGCCAGGGCAGTTCATGCCAACAGCCTCCGGAGCAAAAATGTCTTTTTTGCCGTCGATTGTGGCACCCTTTCCGAAGATCTGCTTTCTTCTGAACTATTCGGTTATGTCAAAGGCGCCTTTACCGGTGCTGACAAAGACAAACCAGGGATCTTTAAACTGGCCCACCAGGGCACGGTTTTTCTGGATGAAATCAGCAATATCTCCAGGGAAGTCCAAGCCAGGCTGTTGCGCTTTCTTGAAACAAGGGAATTTTTGCCAGTAGGAAGTACAACGGTTAAAAAAGTGGATGTCCGTTTGGTTTTTGCAACCAATAAAAAACTTGAGGAAATGGTTCAAAAAGGCCAATTCAGGGAGGATTTCTATTATCGAATATTTGTTTATCCCATTGTCATTCCCACCCTGAACAAAAGGAAAATGGATATAATGCCCATTGCCTATTTTTTTCTCAGACAATTTTCTGAAAAAATGGGCAAACAGATTACAAGATTTGATGAAAATGCGGCAACCCGATTAGTTGAATACCACTGGCCGGGGAATGTGAGACAGCTCAAAAATGTTATCGAACGCGGGGTTATTCTTTGTGAGACTTGTGTTATTTGCCTGAAAGATTTGCCCCTGCTGGGGGAAATAAGTGAAATCGATGAAATGATTGAAAGCGTTCCCAAAACAAATGACGAATTAAAAGAATTAAAAAAGAAAATTCGACAGAAAGCCACAAATAAAATTGAAAGAAATTTTATTTTAAACGCCCTGGCCAGAAACGACTGGAATGTTACCAAGGCCGCTCTTGAGACCGGTTTGCACCGGACCAATTTTCAGGCCCTCATAAAAAAGCATGGGATTTCCCGCCCCTCCCCTTCCTGAAGGAAAGAAAGCGCATCATTATCCTAATTTAAATTATCCTAAATCCAATTCTTATAGGTTAAATTACCCGGTATAATTTTTTATTATACACTGTATTTTTTTTATATACACCCTTCCCTTCCCCCTGATAACAGGAACAAAAAGAGCGGTAACCCTCTATTTTAAATAAGTTGGGCTTTTTTCATTTACCGTCCACTTAGATTTTATCTCACCAACAATACGGTTTTAAGTGTATATAAATTATATACTATCTCACAAATCGCAAAAGGGTTGAATCAATAATAGAACAATAAATTTCAGATAGTTAAAGATATTTTTAACGACTGGTACGATCCCTGCAAAGAATTATTACAAGCGAAAAGTAAATCACATTAATTCTAATCTGTAAGGAGGCGTATCATGAAAAATCAAATAAAAATAATGGTCGTTGATGATGAACTGGGTATTTGTCAAAATGTCGAAAAGATCCTGACAAAAAACAATTATACAGTGGTTCACACCCAAAGTGCAGCCCACGCCCTTGAGATGATGAAAAATGATACCTTTTCTCTTCTGATTTCCGATATTGTCATGCCGGAAATGAATGGTTTGGAATTGTTAAAACAGGTCGCCAAAGAGGTGCCGAATATTAAAACGGTGATGATGACCGGATATGCATCAACCAACACGGCCGTAAAGGCCATTCGGTTAGGTGCCCTTGATTATATCCCCAAGCCCTTCACCCCGGATGAGTTAAGAACCACTGTCAGTAAGGCCTTGCTGGGCAAATTACAGGAAATTACCATCACCGATGCCGAAAGAGATGCCATTCAAGTCATGGACATTGAGTTGGACTTTGGTGGAGAAGCGGCCAGCAATCTTATTGAACCCGAAACCAAAACTATTTTGGATGAAATTGTAGAAACCTCCGAATTTTTTTGCAGTATCGGTAATATGGATTGTGATGTCATGGAAAAACTGGGCACCACTTGCAAAACCGGGATCAAAAAAAAATATTGCCCGAAACTCAAGGCCTTGGCAAAAAAGAAGGCAAAAAATGCCTCTGCATTTAATCCCAAGACCATGATCGGCATTGATCAGCCCTTTGATTATGATGAAGTGGTAGCCATTACAGGTCCTGAGTATGTTCAGCATATGGACAGAGATGGCTTTGCATTCCTTCCCTATGAGGAACTTAAAAAAGTGGATCCTTTTAAAGCCGAAACCAAACAACCCAAAATTTTTGATTCAGCTTCAGACCCCTTACTTAAAAATATTCTTGTGGTGGATGATGAGGTTTCAGTTAACAATAATATCAGAAAAATCCTTGGGAAAAATGGATTCCAGGTGGATCAGGCTGTGACAAAAGAGGAGGCCCTTGAAAAAATAAATCAGCAGCTTTATAAACTGGTTCTCCTGGATTTGAGAATGCCAGGGGTATCGGGCCTTGAACTTCTCAAGGCAGTTTCCAAGGTACAGCCCCTTGCCAGGGTGATCATCATCACAGGCTATGCCAGCATCGAAACCGCCATTGAAACCGCAAGAATCGGTGCGGTGGATTATCTTCCCAAGCCGTTTACCCCGGATGAACTGAGAAATGTTGCCGAAAGAGCCTATACACTGGCCGCATAATTTTTTGAATCGCAACTATCAAAAAAAACAATCCCCCCTGAATTCGCACAAAGTGCAGACCCAGGGGGGATTATTTTTTAACTTTTTTTTAAAATAACCGGGTTATTTCAAAAAGCTTTCTACCAGTTCAAAGGCTTTATCCGTCTGTGAGGGTTCAAGCCAGATTAAATCCTTTTCCTTGTTGAACCAGGTAAATTGACGTTTGGCATACCGGCGGGTATCCCGTTTCAAGAGCCGGACTGCTTCCTTAAAATCAATTTCCTGTTTTAAAAACATTCCCATGTGCCGGTATCCAATAGATTGCATGGATTTAAGATCCAGAGAATAACCTTTTTCAATTAAAGATTTAACTTCATCAAGCAGCCCCTGGCGGATCATGATATCCACCCGCTGGTTTATTCTCTCATATAAGATTTTTCGATCCATGGTAAGACCTAGGGTCAGACTCTGGTATTTGTCTTCCTTAAAATCATGGGATTTATGGCTTTCGGAAATCGGGTTCCCCGTTGTCTGAAACACCTCAAGGGCGCGAATGACCCTGAAACTATCATTGGGGTGAATCTTTTGAGCGGCAATGGGATCACACAGGTGTAATTGTTCATGAAGATATAGATTGCCCTTTTCCTGATTTAGTAAGGTTAAATCTGACAAAGTCTTTTCACACACAGGCTGGGCCCGGAAAAGTCCATGGAGCAAGGCCCTCATATATAGCCCTGTGCCCCCTGCGATGACCGGAAGCTTATCTCTATTATATAGGGACGCGATTATCCCATCTGCCTGGGTTGCATAAAGACCGGCATCAAACTCCTCTTTTGGGTCTAGAAAGTCAACCAGGTGATGGACAGCCATGGCACGTTCATTCTCATCGGGCTTGGCCGTTCCAATATTCATATGTTTGTAGATCTGCATCGAATCCGCACCGATGATCTCTCCATTGAAATTTTGGGCGATGGCAATGGCAAAATTAGTCTTGCCAATACCGGTGGGTCCACAGATTGTGACGATTTTTTTCATACCTTTTTGTGTATTTTACCTTTTATCCGATAATGGTTGACAAGATTTGACAGAAAGCTTTATAACATAGTTTTTTAATTAATAAAAATTAATTAAAAAACTGTGGTATAGCCTATTGACAGTTATTATAAGATAAACCTAATTTTGATTTTGGATGATTAAAAACAGGAGATAAATAATAATGAACTCAGAGAAAATCGGATCAATTGTGGTAATTGGCGGCGGTATTTCCGGCATGCTATCTGCCCTTGATCTAGCAAATTCCGGGTACTATGTCTATTTGGTGGAAAAGAGTCCGTCCATTGGCGGTGTCATGTCCCAACTTGACAAAACTTTTCCAACAAATGACTGTGCCATGTGAATTATTTCCCCCACACTGGTCGAGGTCGGCCGGCACTTAAACATTGAATTAGTCACCTACGCGGACATTGAATCCATTGAAGGCACAGCAGGAAACTTCAAGATAAAGATCAAAAAACGCGCACGAAGCATATACACAGATCGCTGTACCGGATGTGGTGCCTGTGTTGAAGCCTGCCCTGTTACCCAACAGGTTCCTGCTGCATGAGGCATAATTTTAAATTAATGTTTCAAACATTAACCTTGTACCGATTTAACCTGCATATTTTTTATTAAAAGGTCTTTTTATGGCAAACGAAATAACGATTGAATGGGATAAAATCAACGAGATAATTGAATTATATGGCTCAAATCCTGAAAATCTGCTGATGATTATGCAGGATATTACTGAGTTATATAATTATGTCCCCCCGGAAGTTATCCCCCATCTAAAAGAAAAGCTGAATGTCAAAGAAAGTTTGATCTACAGTGTCGCCACTTTTTATAGCACCATCTCTTTAGAACCCAGAGGTAAGCATATTATCCATGTCTGTACCGGAACCGCCTGTCACATATTGGGTGCCGGAAAGATAATGGATGCCTATAAAGAGGAATTGAAAATAGACGAGGGGCAAACAACCGAAGATGGACAATTTTCCCTGGAAGGTGTCCGGTGCATCGGATGCTGTGCATCCGGGCCAGTTCTTACGGTTGATAAAGAAATCCATGGTGGCCTTGATCGATCCAAAGCGCTTGATGTATTGGAATCATATAAGGAAACCTCTGAGGTGGAAGGAGGTTAAGCAATAATTATGGTAAAACTTACGAGCATTGATGCCTTACAAAAACACAAAGATTCCATCATAAGTGAAAGAACCAGCCAAAACAAGAGACTGATCTCTTTGTGTGCTGGCTCCGGTTGCGCTGCATACGGTACCTCCGGTGTATATGATGAGCTGTTAAACGAGTTGAACAAACATGGTCTTCAGGATAAATTTGAAGTCAAATTAACAGGTTGCCATGGGTTTTGTGAAAAAGGGCCCATCATG
>JAFLJU010000387.1 GCA_022712835.1 Desulfobacteraceae bacterium | reverse complement strand
GCATCATGGCAATCCGACCCACCCGAGATCAAAAGGGTGTGTTTTTTTGCCCAGGCTTTAAGAATCTGCCGATGTTCTTTGGTATGTCCCGGATAGTAGACCTCGATTCCCTGAATACCCGCCTCAACAAACTCGGGCAAGATTCTCTCAACCACGTCAAGAGGGGGCAGTACCTCTTTATAATGCCCTTCCCCGGGAAAGGAACCTGCGGCCGGATGGGCCAGGACCGCCATCACCGGAAGCGTTTTAATGATGGAGGCGGCCTTCTCAAGTTCTATGCCCGATGGCAGATAGGCCGGACTTGCGTTGCCGATTACCCCATTGATAATTTGTTTTCCTTCCAGACCCAGTTTTTCTGCCAGGGCCAGGGCAAAATGCCGCCGGGTAGCCTTTTTGCTGTAATCGGCAATATCTTGAAAAACCATGTCCCGTTTCAACAGGGGGGATTTCCCCTGGGGACCAAATACCCGGTTAATCTGGGCAATCCGATCCCTGACAAGGCTTTCCCCGCGGCCCTGGGCCAGAATGGATTCAAAGGTTCGGACAAAAGCCTCGTCTGCCAGTCTGTCCCGGGAAAAATAACACAGCATGTGCAAAGTCCCGGTAAAATAGGGCCGTTTAAACCGGATAGACACCTCCACACCGGGGATTACCTCAATTCCCAGGGAATCCCCTGCCCTGACCGCCTTTGTGAGTCCCTCGAGCGTATCGTGATCTGTCACACCCAATCCCTTTAAACCCAGGTCTTTTGCCAGTTTCACCAAATTTTCCGGTGCAAAGTCACCATCGGATGCGTTGGTGTGATTGTGTAAATCTGCAACTATTTTCGATTTCATATTTAAACCTGCCTCCCCCGCAATTTGCAATTTACTTGTGCATGCGCTTGTTTTTATACAGCTTATTTCATAAAAAAGAAAAATATTTTAAAAAAATTATTTTAAGATATCATTTGATTTTTATTCATTAAATGTTAGAAGAAAAAAAATCATTTTTTTGAAAATCATTTAAAAAGTAACCTTTGATAATAATAACCACACAAATAATGACCACGCAAATAATGACCCATACAATAATACGGATACTAACATGGATATTTTAAACACCCTTGGAAAAATTGAATCTCCCGATGAGGCACTCCAAATTTTTAAACAGAAAATGGATGATGTGCAACTGTCCCGGATATCAAAAATCAAGCACCCAAAAATTCTCTCACGGATTGCCAATGCCATTGTGATTTGCAACCCGGACAAGGTGTTTATCAATACCGGTTCCATGGAAGACCAGGCATTTATTAAAAACCTGGCCCTTGAAAAAAAAGAAGAACACCCCCTTGCCATGGCAAACCATACCATCCATTTTGACCTGGCCGGTGAGCAGGGAAGGATCGTAGACCGGACCTTCTATATTGCCAACCCGGAAGACCATATTTCTTCCCTTGCCAACCGCATGGACCGAAGAAAAGCCCTTGAAGATATTCAGGAAAGCCTGAAAAACATCATGGAAGGCATGACCATGATTGTGGGGTTTTACATGCGGGGCCCGGTGGGATCACCTGTTTCCAACCCAGCCCTTGAAATCACCAGTTCCGCCTATGTAAGCCACAGCGCAGAGTTGCTCTACCGGAATACCTTTGACGCCTTTGACAAAGAAGTAGACAACCAGGGTCATTTTTTCACCAATCTCCATTCCGAAGGGAAAAACAGAACCGAAGACCTGCCCCATGCAAGGGTATTTATGGATAGGCAATTCCAAACCACCTATAGTTACAAATGTACCTATGCCGGAAATACCCTGCTGCTGAAAAAAGGGAATCACCGGTTTGCCGTGGACAAGGCGGTTTATACAAACCGGGGAAAAGAATTGTCCGAGCACATGTTTATTACCGGGATTCCCGGCCCCTCGAACCGGATCACCTGGTGTGCCGGAGCCGCCCCCAGCGGATGCGGCAAAACCACAACGGCCATGGCCGGAAGTGTATTTGTGGGAGATGACCTGGCCCAGATGTGGATTGCCGACGACGGAAGTATCCGGTCCATCAATCCGGAAAACGGGATCTTTGGGATTGTAGAGGATGTCAACCGAGAAGGGGACCCCCTGCTCATGAAGGTGATGAGGGAGGAAGGACATGAAGTGATCTGGTCAAACGTACTCATAGATGAAAACAATCTTCCCCACTGGGTAGGCAATGATGAGCCCCACCCTGCAAAAGGGATTAATTTCCAGGGGGAATGGGAGGAAGGCAAGACAGATGAAGCGGGAAAGCCCATCCCCATGTCCCATCCAAACTCCCGGTGCACTCTGGCATCCACCTCCCTTGAAAATTATTCCCCCGAGGCCCAGAATCCCGCAGGGGTTCTGACCCGTATATTTACCTATAGTGGCAGGGATGCGGACACCATGCCACCGGTCTGGGTTGCCACGGATTCCGACAACGGAGTGGTTATTGGGGCCTGTATTGTATCGGCTGCAACTGCCACCGAAGTGGGGGCATCCGGTGTCAAACGGGCTCCCTGGGCTAATGCGCCTTTTATTCCAGGGTCTTTGGGCGATTACATGGATGCCCAGTTTAAATTTTTCGGCAACCCCGCCATCCAGGAAGCCCACCGGCCGGTCATGGCCGGACTCAATTATTTTCTGACGGAAAAAGCCCGGGGAGGAGATACCAACAAGCTGTTGGGTGAGAAAAAAGATGTCAAGGTCTGGCTTGCCTGGCTGGAAAGATATGCCCACAACGAAATATCCTATTTACATACTCCCATCGGGAATATACCCAGATACGAAGATTTACAACAATTATTCAAAGAGATTATTTCCAAAGAATACCCGAAATCCTTGTATGAAAAACAATTTTCCCTCTATTGCGACAATATCATCAACCGCATCGAGCTACAGGAAACCGCCTATGCCAAAGAAGAGGAAATTCCCTCAAAATTATTTGATATTCTGGCCTCTCAAAAACAGGCGCTGTCCGAACTGAAAGCCCGAAAGGGAAGCGTTATCACCCCGGATCATTTGGCAGATTAACTAAAAAGGGTTTCACATCAAATAGGGAGGCACCATGGACCAGAAAAACCAGGAAAATCAGGGGAACCAGGGGAATCAAATCAGCAGGGTGGACATGTACCATGTAAGAATTCCCCTTGAAAAGCCCTTTTATCCCAGCTGGATTCCGGGGTATCCGGCAACGGACAACCGGTTTGATCTGATCCGCATCACCACCCGGGACGGAATTGAAGGATATAGTGCCGCCCCTGCCATTGCCTCGGAAAGACAGGGACTTGGCAACCTGATTGCCCCCTATCTTCTGGGACATGATGCCACCGACATCGACCTCATGCTCCAACGCTTAAGGGAGGTTTCTTACCTGGGTGTCCGGGCCAACTGGATTGAGCCGGCTTTCTGGGATATCAAAGGAAAACTTGCCAACAAACCTACGTATGAACTGCTGGGCGGCAAAGGGGAACCGGTGGAACTCTATGCCTCCACAGGGGAAATTAAAGATGCCGATTCCCGGGTTTTTGAAGCAAGGGCACGCCTTTCCGAAGGGTTTAAAACCATTAAAATCAGAGTTCACGCCTTTGACGTACAGACCGATATCGACCATGTCAGGGCGGTTGTGGATGCGGTGGGTGATAAAATGGCCATTGGGGTGGATGCCAACCAGGCCTGGCGGGTGACCATTATCAATGATGCCCCCCTATGGGATCTTGACCGGGCCAAATATTTTGCCGACGCCTGTGCCGAGATGAAGATTGCCTGGCTGGAAGAACCCCTTCCCATGGATGATTATGAGAATCTTTCCAAGCTGACCCGCTATAGCCGTATCCCCATCACCGGTGGAGAAATCCATACCAATGGCAAGACGGAACTTAAAATAATGGTGGAGAAAAAATGCTATGATATTTTCCAACCCGATGCGATCATGACCGGAGGCATCTCCCACACACTGGATGTGGCAGCCCATTGCAAACTCCATGGCTTAAAATTCACTCCACACACCTGGACCAACGGGATTGGCTTTGCCGTGAATCTCCAGGTACTTCTGGCCAGTGGGTTCAATGGGATAAAACCTCTGGAATATCCCATCAATCCCCCCTCTTGGACCGTTCAGAAAAGAGACGGCATTCTGAAAAAACCCTTTGTCCATGAAAACGGCATCCTGAATCCCACCTTTGATCCCGGTCTTGGATTTGAAATCGACGCGGCAAAACTCAAGAAATACGGCAAACAATTTTTCACCATGAACAAAAGAAAACTAATGTTTTATACCATAAAGGACAAAGGTCTTTTGACGGCTATGAGACTCAACTCAAACAAAAAAAAATACGGGGTGGATGCCAAAGACAAAAAAGTCATCAATCAATAATCCCCAGAAGTTCCACTTCAAAAATAAGGGTTTGTCCGGGTTTGATGGCATTTCCGGCTCCCTGGTCGCCATAGGCTAAGTTGGCAGGAACATATAATTCCCACCGGGACCCCACGGGCATTAGCTGCAAGGCTTCCACCCATCCGGGAATAACCCCGTTGACTTGGAAAACAGCCGGTTTCCCCCGGGTAAAAGAGGAATCAAAAACCGTCCCATCCAAAACAGAGCCCTTGTAGTTGCATTCCACGGTATCATTGATTCCTGGCAAAACTCCCTCGCCCTTCTCCATAATCTTGTATTGAAGACCCGAAGACAGAGAAACCACCCCTTCCTTTAGTTTGTTCCCCTCCAGAAATCTTGCCCCTTCCACCCGGTTGGTTTCCGTTGTCTGTGCCATCTGCTGGGTCTGTTTTTGCCGGGCAATCCGCTGGTAAGCCAGGAGCATCTGGCGAAGTTGATCTTTTTCCATGGCAAGTTCGCCTTTGTGCTTGTCATTGACCCCTTTGATAAAGGAGGCCAGGTCTAAATCCATATACTGGGACACATTCCTGAATACATCATACCCCAATGCATAGGAAATCTGACGGGCCAATTCGGCTGATTCCAGGACCTCTATCTGTTTTTTCTCCTGGGATTCGGTCTC
>JAFLJU010000217.1 GCA_022712835.1 Desulfobacteraceae bacterium | reverse complement strand
GAACTTGCCCATTTGAGCCGCAAGGACAAACTGTCCAACATACGATTGTCCTGCCAGCTCAAGGTCAAAGAAGATCTGGAAATCAAAATTCCCGAATCCATTTTCGGCATTAAAAAAATCAATGCCAGCGTGGTGTCCAATGACAATGTGGCCACCTTTATCAAGGAATTGGTGCTAAAACCAGAAATCCCCATGGATTTCAAAGCCGGTGCCTATATCCAGATTGATGTGCCGGAATATGATTTGGCCTTCAAAGATTTTCATATCCAAAGCAAATATGTCAGCGAATGGAAAAAATATAATTTTCTCTCCTTAAGCGCCCGGGGGAAAAAGGCGGGTTTCAGGGCCTATTCCCTGGCCAATCCTCCCCATGACAATGGGATCATGATGATGAATGTCAGAATTGCCACCCCGCCTCCGGGTACGGCAAGCATCCCGCCGGGGTTCGGATCTTCCTTTATATTCGGCCTTAAACCCGGGGACAAGGTCCAGATCAGCGGTCCCTATGGGGATTTCATGGCCAAAGACACCCAAAGAGAAATGTGTTTCATCGGGGGAGGAGCCGGTATGGCCCCCCTGCGAAGCCATATCCTCAACCAGCTGGACGGGTTGCACACCAAGCGGAAAATAACTTTTTGGTATGGGGCCCGGTCTAAAAAAGAGATGTTCTATGACGAGACATTCGAAGATCTGGATGCCCGGTATGACAATTTTTCCTATCACATTGCGCTGTCAAGTCCTGACAAGGAAGACAACTGGACCGGCCTGACAGGCTTTATCCACACCCACTTGTGCAGCGCCTATTTGTGTGCCCACGAAGACCCCACCGAGATCGAATACTATCTGTGCGGCCCGCCGCCCATGGTGGATGCCATTATCAATGCACTCTACGATCTCGGGGTGGAAGACGACATGATTTTTTATGATAAATTTTAAAGAAAGCCATCACCATGACCATACAATTTTTAGGTAAATCATTAAAGAACCCCCTGGTGCTCGCCTCTGGGGTTCTGGGAAACAACAAGCAGATTCTGGAACGGGTCCACAAAAACGGATGCGGCCTTGTGACCATGAAATCCATCGGACCCGCCCCCAGGGATGGCCATAAAAATCCCACAGTTATCGATCTGGGCCATGGCATGATCAATGCCGTGGGCCTTCCCACCCCAGGGTTTGACCACATGGAAGAAGAGTGGCAGGCGCTTGCCCAAAGAAGTTTCCCCTTGAACGCCAGCATCTATGGCGGATCGGTAAAAGAATACCAGAGTGTGGCAAAATTTGTCACCGCCAAACACCCGGATTTCATTGAAATCAATATTTCCTGCCCCAATTCAGATCAGCACGGCATGATATTCGGGGTGAACGAGCAATCCGCCTTTGATGTGGTGAAAGCGGTCAAAAAGGTGATAGATGTTCCCCTGATTGCCAAACTGACCCCCCAGGCCCCGGACATCGCAAAAATTGCAAAGGCCTGTGAAGAGGCCGGTGCCGATGCCATCTGCGCCATTAATACCGCAGGTCCCGGCATGGTCATTGACATTGAAGCCCGGATACCTGTTCTGGCATTTAAAAAGGGCGGGCTGTCCGGCCCCATGATAAAGCCCATTGCCGTTCGATGTGTCTATGATATTTACGAGGCGGTGTCCATCCCCATCATCGGCCTTGGGGGAGTTACCACGGGAGTTGATGCCGTGGAAATGATCATGGCAGGCGCAACGCTTGTGGGCATCGGATCCGGGGTCCGGTACCGGGGCATGGACGTTTTCAATCAGGTTAACCAGGAACTTGACGCCTGGCTTATGGCCCATAATACCACCCTGGACAAGATCCGGGGCGCGGCCCATGGAAGTGTTACCGACAAAGGGGAAAACCTATGAAGCCGACAAAACCCATTGCAAGAAAGTCCCCCCTCATGCTCCGGGTGGCCCGTAAAGAAATCAACAGCCCGGCCTTTGCCACTCTGTATTTTGACCATTGCCTAAAATTTAAGCCCGGTCAGTTTGTCATGGTCTGGATACCCGGAACAGACGAAAAACCCTATACCATTTCCCATCACACTAAAAACAGTTTTGCCATCACCATCGAAGCCAAAGGGATATTTTCCAAACAGGCCGTGGCACTTAATATAGGAGATCTGATGGGATTTCGAGGGCCCTTTGGTAACGGGTTTTTAGTCCATCCCACCCGGAACATTGCCGTTGTGGCCGGTGGTTGCGGCATGGCCCCCTTGGCCCCCCTGGTTGAACTTATTGAAAAACCCTTTCAGGAAACAGTCCAAACCGTCCAACCAGATAAAACAGTTAAAAAGGATCAAAACATCCTGTTTATCCATGGTGCCAGGTCCAAAGAGTTTCTCCTGTATCCAGACAGGTTTACCACCCAACGGCAGATCTGCACCGATGACGGAAGTAGCGGACACAAGGGATTTGTCACCGACCTTCTGGAACAAGATATTTTGGCCCGGCAAAAAGAGGGCCGCACTCCATTGGAAATGGTATATGCCTGCGGGCCTGAAATCATGATGCACCGGATCTTTACCCTTTGCGAGTCCTTTGGGATTGCCTGCCAGGTTTCCCTGGAGCGGTATATGCGCTGTGGATTTGGGGTTTGCGGAGCCTGTGTCTGTGGCGACCAGGTGGTGTGCAAGGATGGGCCGGTATTTGATTCAATAAGTCTTCGCACCATGAAAGATTTTAACCAAACCGCCCTGTTAAAATCCGGAAAACCCGTCTCCATGGACCAGTATTTTTCATGGCGCTGCCAATCATAAACCCATATAAACTGCAAAGAAACAAGGATAATCCCATGACATACCAGGAAGAGTTCATTGAATTTTTAGTCCGGTGCAACGCCTTAAAATTTGGTGAATTTGAATTAAAAAGCGGGCGGATCGCGCCCTACTTCATCAACACCGGGATGTTTGACACCGGCAGCAAAATCAA
>JAFLJU010000689.1 GCA_022712835.1 Desulfobacteraceae bacterium | reverse complement strand
CGAAGGAAACCAGGCATTGGCCAAGCTTGCCTATCTTCGGAATCTTGGCCCCCAACACACCATTGCCGTGGGAAACGGGGCCAATGACGAACAGATACTTAAAGAAGCCATATTGGGAGTTGCCGTGCTGGGCCAGGAGGGGCTGGCAACCAAAACCCTGGCGGCATCGGATCTTTTGATACAAACAATTCTGGATCTGTTTGCCTATTTTGAAAAACCCAACCGCCTGAAGGCGTCTTTACGACAATAATATCAGATTATTGCAGTTCAAGAACGGATGGAGGTCTGTAAAATCATATTTTTCGCGACATCCTCGGGGGGGGATTAAAACTATATTGTCTTTCATTGTTTTACGAAAAATGTAAGATGCACCATCTTTTTTGTATCATTATATCTTGTTTTTAAAATTTGTTTTGATGATATTTATGAAAAATACCAGAAAATTGAGTACATGCCCTGTTTCAGGATTGCCGGTATTAAAACTTCCCGTGGATTCAAATCAAAAAGGAAGGCTATGTCTATTCCTATACAAAAATTGGTGATTCCATCGTCTATGTGTGCAATCGGGGTATCGTAGAAAATTTTGATCCCGATCTGCACGAAGGGTTAATGAGGCAGTTTGTCAAAGAAACAGGGATTAAACCCCCCTATGTTGAAATTCGTGATTTGGAAAACGTAAAGGGAAGGGGAACCCCCCGGCAGCTGGCACAGACAAAAAACTATATCGTAAAAAATCAGGCGTATCTGGCTGGGTTTATTGTTTTTACGATGCCTTTCTGGCTGGGAAGTATTTCTCGTGTTGGCTTTAAATCCTACAAGGTATCCACGAAATTTGCAGCTTGTAATAATTATGGAGAAGCGGTCTCCCGGGCCGTCGAGATTTTAGAAGCTCGTCTGGAAAGATCCGGGAATGAACAAGATAAATCAGGAGAGCTTCGTTTTGAACAGCTTGAGTTCAGGCCGGAATGGCAATATGAAGATATAGATGCAGTTGCCGCCATAAATTCCCAAAAGGGAAAAGAGACAAAAGACAAGGAGTGGATACGGGTCTCCCAGAAAGATATAGATGAAATAAATGAATTGTGCGGAAGAATGGTCTGGCCGGAAGCGGAAACAGCCAGCAAGGCCAAAGGTGAATTTCTGGCCAATATGTCCCATGAAATCCGCACTCCCATGAACGGGGTGATCGGGATGCTGGATGTTTTAACAGAAACTCCGTTGACCGATGAACAACAATATTTTTTGGAAATTGCCCGGCAGAGTTCTGTTTCTTTGCTGGATAGGGAAGTTTCTGAAATCTTTGACAAAGAATGGATTCAATGGATAAATTCCAAGGAGGGGATCTCCAAACCCTGTTTCGTTTTGGTCTCTCCAAATGCTTTGGGAGCAGATATTGACAAACATCATTCAATAAAGTTTGACGGGGTTTTAGCCAAGCCCATCAAAAAACAACCCCTGTTTGATTGTCTGGAAAAAGCCCTTGGCATGGGTTCCGATAAAATTTTTAGCCTCCCCTGGCTTTCGGACACCAGCGATTCAAAAGATAGCCCCCTGCCTGCCAGCCCGTCCCAAAACAAGCCACTTCGTATTTTGTTGGTTGAGGATAATATGGTCAACCAGAAGGTTCTTTTGTTCATGCTTGCAAAGGCCGGGCACGATGTGGTAACCGTTGAAAGGCCTTCCTTTGATCGAAAGGCCTTTCAAACTGAGCCTGGTATTTTAATTGGATAACATCAGATCGGCATCAATTGCCTGCCATCATGGCCGCCACATCTTCTTTGGCGGTTGTAATGGGTTTAAGATCAAATTTTTCAATAAGCGCTTTGGCAATCCCCGGAGACAAGAATCCCGGAAGTGTGGGCCCCAGTCGGATTCCTTTGACGCCCAATGACAGCAGTGCCAGAAGAACCAACACGGCTTTTTGTTCATACCAAGCAATATCAAATGAAATGGGAAGCTCATTGATATCATCGAGACCAAAGGCCTTCTGAAGTTCCATGGCAATGACGGCAAGGGAATATGAATCATTGCATTGACCCGCATCCAGCACCCGGGGAATTCCACCGATATCCCCCATGTCGAGCTTGATATATTTATATTTTGCACATCCTGCAGTCAGAATGACGGCATCCTTTGGCAATTCCTTGGCCACCTGGGTATAATATTCACGGGTTTTGTGCCTGCCATCGCATCCCCCCATGACGATAAATCGTTTGATGGCACCGGATTTAACAGCTTCAATCACTTTGTCGGCAAGGGCCATGACCTGGCTATGGCCGAAACCGCCTGTGATATGTCCGGTTTCAAGTTCCTGGGGAGGTGCACAGGTTTTGGCCATCTCAATGATGGCGGAGAAATCTTTTTGACCGCCCTCTTTTCTGTCTGCAATATGGGGAACTCCATCAAAGCCAACCGCACCGGTGGTAAATAATTTTTCCTTATAATCGGCCTTTGTGGGCACCAGGCAGTTGGAGGTAAAAAGTGACGGCCCGTTGAACTTTTCCATCTCCTCTTTCTGGAGCCACCAGGCATTGCCGTAATTGCCGACCAGATGGGAATAAGTTTTCAGTTTCGGATAGTAATGGGCCGGTAGCATTTCACTATGGGTATACACATCAACACCCGTACCTTCGGTCTGCTTGAGCAGATCTTCCAGATCCACCAGATCATGGCCCGTGACAAGGATGCCGGGGTTTTTCCCCACACCGATATTGACCGTTGTGATCTCAGGGGTCCCATAGGCATGGGTATTGGCTGCATCAAGGAGGGCCATGGCCTTAACCCCCATTTCTCCTGTTTTCATCACCAGATTGAATAAATCCTCCTGGGATTTGGTGTCATCCACCAGTGCGGCCAGGGCTTCCATCAAAAATTCAAAGATTTCCTGGCAGGATTTTGTGATCTGGTACCCATGTTCTGCATAGGCAGACATGCCCTTTAGTCCGTATAAGGTAAGGGCTTTTAATGAGCGTTCATCTTCATCTTTTATTTCCAGCCAGCCGCCGGTACCGCTGTTGGCTTTTTCCAGGAGATCCTGGTCATTGCCGGGCACCCATGTGGCGCATTCTGGAACCGAAGAGGAAAAGTCGGAGCCGTTTTTTTGTTTGTAGGCAGCAAGAAATTGATCTTTTAACCCGTCTCTGACATTCACCCCAAGTTTTATGTCCCGGATAAAATCTTCCCGGTCAAAATTGGCGTTGGTAATGGTGGCAAAAAGTCCCTTGGCAACAAAAAAACCGGCATTGTCATCATAGATGCCCAGCTCTTTTGCCTTAACCCCCAATACGGAAATGCCTTTTAACCCCCATATAAACAAGTCCTGAAGATTGGCAACTTCAGCAGATTT
>JAFLJU010000183.1 GCA_022712835.1 Desulfobacteraceae bacterium | reverse complement strand
CCCAGGGCCCGGGACAGGGAACCTGGCAGGATGAAGATCATTCCCAATACCTCGAGTACCAACACCAGGGTAAAGGCCAGGTTAATGGCCATGTAATGGCTTTTGGGAAGAGTCTCTCCCAGGGGGTCTGGCAGCAACCCCAGGCGATTCAGTTCAATGACGGCAAGTGCCAAAAGAAAGGTCAGCACCAGCAATCCGGATACGGTTTTGTGGGTGCTTTCCCTTGCCCAGAATTGCCTGATAAAATCAAAAATACGGGTAAAAATATTAAGGATGAGGTCCATCATTTTCCTGGGGTTCTGCTTACGCGTTCTTTGCCAGGATGAAATTTTCATGTTTTTCCCCTTCAAGATCAAAAAAAGCAATGCCTGCTTCATGAAATCCGCTCTTTTTGTAAAACCTAATACCGGGTTCATTTTTAACCCAGGTGGTCAGCCACAGATTTTTACCGTATTCTTTGATGGCTGCGGAAAGTAAGCTTGTTCCAATCCCCTTGCCCTGGAAAAATTCCTGGACATAGAGGGTAACGATCTCATATCCCGGAACATTAAGTTGGGGACATCGAGCCTCCAGGTCAAGTGTGATAAACCCTACCAAGTGGGCATTTTCTTCGGCCACAAGTATTTTTTGGCTGGCAGAGTCATGAATGCTTTTGAAATAATCCGGCGTGAACCGAGACAGCACATAGCCTGAAATTTTATCCCGGATGCCATCCCTTGCGTAAGTGTGCAGCCAAACCTGAATGGCCAGGGCCGTCAAATTTTCAAAATCCTGGTCGGTTGAGTGTCGTATGATCAACAATTGTTCTCCATTGTCTGTTCATTCTCCACCATGAAGAACAGGAAGTAAAAAATTAGTGTCTATCCGGCCAAATATTGACAGATACGCGGATTTTCGTCAATCAAAGGTTTCATTTGCCCCCCCTTACTGATACACAGGCAAGGATGAACTGGTTTGTATTCACACTGATTTCCAGCATTGCCCTGAGCCTGAGGGAGTTGAGTGCTAAAAGAGCAGGAAAGACCCTCTCCTCTGCCTATATGAGCTGGGGAATCAATTTCTTTATGTTTTTCATATTCCTTGGGATCGCACTTTTTTCATCCAGGACTGCCCAGGTCAGCAGCGCCTTTTTAAAAATTCTGGTATTAGCCGCCATGCTGGATTCCCTGGCCATCCTTCTCTATCTGAGTGCCATTAAACACGGGAACCTGTCAAAAACCATTCCCATGCTCTGTTTTATACCGGTGGTGCAATTGTTTGTCACTCCTGTATTGGTCCATGAAAACCTGTCTTTTGCTGGGATAACCGGGGTATTGGTGGTGGTGGCGGGGTCCTATATCTTAAATATTGAAAAATGGGAGGGCATCTTTTCCCCCATAAAAAGCATTGCCAAAAATAAAAGCAGTTTGATGATGCTGTCAACTGCCTGTATCTGGGGGGTAAGTTCCAGTTTCCATAAAATCGGAATTCAGCAGACAAACCCGGTGTTCTGGGGGGTGTGTGAAATCGGACTCATCACCTTGTTTTTATTTCCCTTTGCCATGGGGGCTGAGACATCCCCTTTTTCCCTTGAAAAATTAAAAAAGACCATGTGGCCGGCAGTCTTCTCCACCGTTACCGTATTAAGCTACTACATGGCCATTAATATGGGACCGGTGGCCTATGTCTCCTCGGTTCGGCGCCTGGCCGTTTTGTTTTCCATGGGAATCGGTGTGCTAATCCTAGGGGAAAAAGCCCGGGGAACCGGGCTTTTTGGCGGAATTCTCATGATCATTGGCAGTGTGATCATCTGCCTTTTGGGCTAGGTTTTATTGTTTTGAAAGTTTTTCAATATTTTCCCTGACAAAGGTGATGGATGAATCTATTTTAAGGGCCATCTCATAATATTTGATGGCAAGCTTTATATCTCCCATATCCCGGTAGCTTGATCCGATATTGGCAAAATTTATGGCCAGGGAAGGGTCCACCTCAATGGCATTCTCAAAATGACCAATGGCTTTTTCATAAGCCTTTGTCATGAAACAGCAGACCCCCATGGTGTTGAAGATATCTGGACGCTGGCTGTCAATTGCAAGACCTTGTTCACAGATGGAAAGGGAGCGTTCATATTGCCCAAGATCCTTGAGGCATGTTCCCATATGGGAATAGATATCCGGCAGGTTCAGCCGGGCCGGTTCCCGTTCCAGGCAGGCCTCAAATGCTTCCAGGGCATCCCCATGCTCATCCAGGGCATTGAACATCAATCCTTTATAAAACGACGTATAGTATTTGCCGGGCAAGGCGTTTTCAAGTTCATCCAACCGGGCAAGGGCCTGGACCGGGTCCAGACTTTCCGTGATCAGGCGGGCTGAGAACATGCCCACACTGGCGGCGGCGGCCCGTTCCCTGAAATGGGCACCGGGCATGATGGAGTAAAAAGCTGAAACCCCAAGCCCCTCATGCATGGTGTCAATTGCCAGGATATCAAACTCTTTATCAGAAAGGACCTGGAGCAGATTTTCCACTTCAACCCGGATATTATCACTTGAAAGGTTGGGCAATTCGGTTATGTCCACCATGGATGCAGGATTCGTAATAAAATCGGCGTCCTGAATATTAGTAAATTTAGGCAGTCCCGAGGCGACATAGTTGGAGCCTGTGTTAAAATCGCCGGCCAGCTGGGCCGTCTCTGTCAAGGCGCGGCTCATGGCTTTCTGGGGGTCCGGGGAGGTGCCGGCGGTCCAGACTATTTCACTCATATGGGGAAAGGTGACAGGATCCCAGGCCAGAACACCGATGGTGGGGATACCGGTATCCAGGGAAAAATCAGTGGCATAGACCTCAACCCCCTGTTCTTTAAACTTTCCCAGCAACTCTTTTACAAGGGGATCGGTAAAGGATTCGAGACGAATGCCAGGGACATTGCGGTGTTCATGACTGACAATGGAGGAGGTATGTCGTTCCACCAATTCACAGATCCCCTGGCTCAAGGCTTCTTCCGTGCAGTTTCCCGCGCTGGGCCCGTTAAACTCGTTGATCATATAAAACCAGTTAAAGGGGATGAGAACTTCGGTTTTCCGGGTCAGGTTGTATCCCTTTGTCCATTGGAGCGGCAATTGATCAAAAATGGGTTTGACCTTGAGGGCATCACTTTGTGTATCATGGACAGACTTGATGATCTGGGAATAAGCAAGTCCCTTTTCCCCCAATTCTTCCGGAGTG
>JAFLJU010000360.1 GCA_022712835.1 Desulfobacteraceae bacterium | reverse complement strand
GTGTGCTCTTCCGATCTCCTGGGGCATGACAACCAGGCCCATGGTCTGCCAATAGCCGATACCTATGGTGTGAGCCCCTTCAAACTGACCTCTGGGAATGGTCTGAAGGCCTCCTCGAACGGTCTCAGCCATATAACAGGCATTGAAAAGGCAAACAGCAATGATAACCTGGACCAGCCTGTTGAGGACAAAGCCATCAGGCATGAACAAAGGAAACATTGTCGTCGCCATGAACAAAACAGTAATCAAAGGTACTGAACGAAACAATTCGATGAACAAGGTGCTGAATACCCTGGCTATCGTCAGCTTGGAACGCCGGCCAAGGGCAAGAATAATCCCGCCCGGCAGTGCTGAGGCTATACCGATCCCGGATACAACAAAGGTGAGAAACAAGCCGCCCCATTTGGTCCAGGAAACTCCTCCAAGGCTCCAGCTCATCTGCCACACATAAATTACGACAAAGCTGAGTGCTATAATACCGAGAAATATATTGCGCTGAGTTTTTTCATGAATATTTTTTTTGTCATACAACGAAGATAGAAATTCAGGCAGGCTGCGCCCGGTAAACACACCAATGGTTGCATGTATGGTATTGCCTGCAAGACAGACGATTGCTGCGGTGAGCATAATCTGCATAAAGATGCCTTTATCCCCACCTGAAAAAAGATATCCTGCAAGGAAAGGATAAAGGAATACCGTGGTCAAACCAATGAATATTTTTGCCTTAACCCTCGGCAGCCAAAGGGGTATCATCCAAACAAAAAGGAAAAATATGCCAAGATTGATCCGCCACAACATTTCTCTTGGGTAGCGGCCATAGAAAACATTGTCCACCCACGCGAATATACCTGCCCAGCAGGCACCATCCGGGTTGATTTTGAAACACTCACGCCGATTGTCGGCAATCCACACAGCATCGGCAATTCCCCATACCCACAGCCCCTTTGCCACTATATAAATAACATAAAGGGTCGCGATGGTGAGGAGAGCGTTGAACATTGAGCTGAACAGGTTCTTCTGCATCCAGCCTGTAATAGTTGTTTCAGATAAAGGGGCAGGCTTATCGGGTGTTGGAACTGCTTTTATAATGGTCATGATCAGCGCTCCACCAATTGTACTCTTTTATTGTAAATATTCAAAAGCCAGGAAACAATCAGACTGACGAACATATAAAAAGCCATGGTCATACCGACCAGCTCAATCGCGTAGCCAGCCTGGTTCAACGATGTCTGCATGAAAAGAGAGACGATGTCCGGATAACCAATAGCAATGGCCAGCGATGAATTCTTGATTGTACTCATCCAGTTACTGATCATGGGAGGAATGATAGCGGGCATGGCCTGGGGGATAATGACAAAAGACATTGCCCGTCTTTTCCTGAGGCCAATTGATCTCGCAGCCTCAGCCTGACCCTTATCCACCGATAAAATCCCGGCTCGCACCATTTCGGCCGTATAGGAGGCGTGATAAATGGTCAAGGCAAATAGAAGAGCCATAAAAGAGGGCGGCAGGCTAGCGCCTCCAACAAAGTTGAATCCTTCAAGTCTGGGTATATCCCAGTCAAGTGGCATTCCTGTCATAAAATATACAATTCCCGGCAGAAAAATAAGTAATGATGCACAAACTATAAAGGTCGGGAATACCTGCCCTGTTTTGTCCTGACGGTTTTGGGCCCAGCGCCTGAGAATAACAACAGCGATTACCGCAATGATAATTGCTACTCCGGTCAACCATAGCATATCACCTGGTATTGGCCATGACATATATAAACCACGATTATTGAGGAGTAAAACCTCTGAACCAAAGGACAGGTCAATGCTATTCTTGACCCTGGGCAGCAAGGAGAAAACGCCGATATACCAAAAAATAATCTGTATCAATATAGGCGTGTTACGAAAGATTTCCACATATGCCAGGGCCACCTTAGAGACCAGCCAATTTTTGGAAAGCCTCAAAACGCCAATAAAAAATCCAAGTATAGTGCTGAGTATAATTGCCAGAGTTGAAATATATAGTGTGTTGAGAGCGCCAATGATGAAGATGCGACCATAAGTTCCAACCCCGGGCTCATTGGAAATAAGTTTGAAGGAGCTGTCGAATCCGGCTGCAACTTTAAGGAAGCCGAAACCCGTGTGCATTCCGCGTGATTCGAGATTTTGAGCTGTGTTGCTGATAAGGTACCAGACGAACCCGGCTACAGCCGCAGCGATCAGGAATTGATAGAAGACCGAACGAACTCGCCCATCATGGAAAAGATCAAACTGTTCTTTTGGTTTAATATGCACATATTCTTTGTTATTATCACTGACTGCCACAACATTTTCTCCTTGGAATTCGCTCTTTCTACAACACAAACAACTGGCACCAGACCAACCTGCCAATTGGTCTGGTGCCAGTTATTAATACTAACGATATAATCTTAAGAGCCAGTACTATCGCATGGGCGGAGAATACATCAGGCCGCCTTTGCTCCAAAGGGCGTTAAGAGTTCCTTCCCGCTTAATGCCAAGAGCTCCTTCGCCGCTACCTATATATTTTTCATAGTTTTCGCCGTAGTTACCGACCTGTTTGATAATATTGTACGCCCAATCTTTGGAGAGTCCTAATCCTTCGTGAAGGTTACCCTCTACACCAAGCATGCGTCGCACATCCACATTTTTTGAGTTGGCACGCATATCATCAACATTAGCGCTGGTAACGCCTAACTCCTCTGCGTTGACCATGGCAAAGAAAGACCATCTGACAACGTTGGCCCACTGGCTGTCTCCCTGTCTGACTGCAGGCCCCAGGGGCTCTTTTGAAATAGTTTCAGGTAGAATCATATGATCGTCAGGATTCGGAAATGAAATAATATTTGCGGCCAATGATGATTTGTCAATTGTTACCGCATCGCATCCTCCTTTGAGGTATGTGTCGTCACGGACATTCCAGTCCTCGAAGGTAACAGCGCTTATATTGAGGTTATTTGCACGGCTGAAATCCGCCAGATTCAGTTCGCTGGTCGTACCGGTTGTCACGCACACCTTTGCACCCTTCAGTTGAAGCGCACTGGTGATGCCGCTGGACTTGAGAACGGTAAAACCCTGACCATCATAGAAATTAGGTGTTAGAAAATCCAAACCGAGCTGGGTGTCACGTGACATTGTCCAGGTTGCTGTGCGGCATAAAAGGTCAGATTCACCATTGGCCAGAGCGGTAAAGCGTGCCTGACTACTGACAGATTGGATTTCCATTTTCTTTTTGTCTCCAAAAATGGCTGCCGCTACAGCCTGACATACTGATA
>JAFLJU010000351.1 GCA_022712835.1 Desulfobacteraceae bacterium | reverse complement strand
ATTGAAAGAAATCATTGTTGAAGTAAATGAAACAGATGACCTTAAGGGAATTATTTTAACCGGCCAAGGCCGTTTTTTCTCCAGTGGGTTCAGTCTGCCCATGTTTATGGATTTTCAAACACCCGAACAGGTGATTTCATTTTTCACGGTTCAGGAAGAAATTTTACTTGATTTTTTCACCTGTAAAAAACCCGTGGTCTCTGCCATGAATGGCCACTGTGCTGCCATGGGAATGATACTTTCCATGGCCTCGGATTATCGGATCGTCAAAAACCATCCCAAAATCAAGCTGGGCATGAGCGAGATCAAGATAGGACTCAGCCTTTCCATTGCCCAGTCTGCCATTATGCGGTTTGGATTGGATAGTGATAAACGATTCAGGGATGTCATGTATTTTGGTGAGATGGTGGATGTGACAAAGGCTCTTGAAATGGAGATTGTGGATGAGGTGGTTGAAGAGGAAAATCTGATCCCCCGGGCAAAACAGATCATTTCCCTGTGGATCGATACACCCAATAGACCCTTTATCCGGATCAAACAGGCATTAAAGGCAGATACAAAGGGGCGGATTCAACGGGCGCTGAAAGAAGAAAACTGGCAGGATCCTCTGACTAAAACGCTTCTAAGCAAGGATGTAAAAGCCACCTTGGAATTTGTCCAGGCCGCCATGAATCCTAAAAAGTAGTCCCTAAAAAGTAGTCCCGAAAAGTAGTCCCGAAAAGTAGTCCCACTTGCGGCTAAAAGTCCGAAAGTCCAAGGAATTTGGAACGGATTCGTTTTAAGTGTTTGAGCAAATGTCCTTTACGGGCAGAACCTACCTGTTCGGGGGTATTATTGTGCAAAAGATCAACCAGAGAGGTTAAATCTTCCTGGATGGCCATGACTTCCTGGTTCCATCCTTTATTGTCCATCTTGAGCATATTAAAATACCATAGCCGAAAGGTCAAAGAATAGAGGCGGTCCGACATTTCTATTAAAAAAGGGTTGCTGGCAGCGTCATAAAAAAGTTGTTTGATCGCTATATCAACGGCTGCCAGGGCCTGGGGATTCTTGTGGTCCAATTGGTGTTCACAAGCGATTAAACATGCGTCCAATTGATTGAAATGCAATTTTGTAAACCGTTCAGCCGCCATGCTGCCGATGACCGCCTCCAGTTCCAGCCGGGCCTGAAATACATTGGTAATGGTATTGAGTTCAAGTTCCATGACCTGAATACCTGTCCTAGGCAGGATCTTGACCAGGTGCTCCCATTCAAGGCGGGACAGAACCGTCCGAAGCGGGGTGCGGCTGACCCCGAATTCTTTGGCCAGGGATTGCTCCTTGAGTATCTGGCCGGGATCATATTCAAGATACATGATGCGTTTTCGAAGGGTGTTATAAATGTCTTGGTTCATAATTAAATAGGCCGTAATTTGTTTTTAAGGATAGATGTGTTTGTTCTCTTTGGTATACCTTAATAATACAGGGTCGATTTTTTTGCAAGGAATCTTAAGAGAAGATTATATGAGCATCCTATAGACGGATTGATTTTCTGTTGACAATAGAAATTTTTTTGGTATACCATAAAAACATCATAGAAATATTAACGGAATTATTCAATCTGACCAGGAGCAAAAATGGAAGATACAAATATAAGTCACGGACTCTGGGCTGCCACAGCAACGGGGAAACCGAAGCTTTCCCGTTTGTCGGGAGCACACAAGGCCGATGTGGCCATTATCGGTGGCGGATATACCGGACTTTCCGCAGCCCTGCACCTGTCTTTGGCCGGTAAATCATGCATTCTGCTTGAAGCCAATGATGTGGGGTTTGGTGGAGCCGGCCGGAATGTGGGGCTTGTGAATGCAGGTCTCTGGCTCATGCCAGAAGAGGTGAATCAATTGGTGGGTCCGGAACATGGACAGGCATTGATTGATGGTCTGGGAGCTTCCCCGGATCTGGTTTACGGGCTCATTGATAAATATAAAATCCAGTGTGAAGCCTGGCGGCATGGCACCCTCCATTGTGCCGATTCCAAGGCAGGATTTGCGGCCCTTAAAGAACGGGAAAGGCAATGGATAGAGCGGGGAGCACCTGTCCGGCTTCTGGACCGGGATGAAGCCTCTAAAAAATTAGGTACCACGGCATATCTGGGGGCGTTGCTGGACGAACGGGCGGGCACTGTTCAGCCCTTGGCCTATGCATACGGCCTGGCCAGGGCTGCCCAGGATGAAGGGGCAACTCTATTCAATCATTCTCCGGTGACTGCCCTGGATAAAGAATGGGATTCCTGGCGGTTGACAACCCCCCGGGGATCCGTTGTGGCAAAATCTGTCATCATTGCAGTCCAGGGGTATCCGGAAGCCGCGTTTCAAGATCAGAAACATAATATGGTCCCTTTTAATTATTTTCAATTTGCCACCCCCCCCCTTGGTAAAGAGATCTTGAAAACCGTCTTGCCCGGCCAAAACGGCATCTGGGATACTAACTTGATTCTTTCTTCCTATCGGCTGGATGCCTCGGGGCGATTGATCATCGGAAGTGTCGGGAGCGTGGAAGACTTTGCCATGGGAATCAATCGGGCCTGGGCCCAAAGAAGTCTTAAAAAAGTGTTTCCCCAGATCGGAAAGGTGGATTTGGAATACGCCTGGTATGGCAGAATCGCCATGACCACTAATCATATTCCGAAGTTCCATGTCATGGGGGAAAATTTGGCCATGGTTACCTGTTATAATGGCCGGGGAATTGGTCCGGGTGCGGTGTTTGGAAAGTTGCTGGCCCAGTATATGATGGGCGGTTCCTCCAAGGATATTCCCCTGCCGGTATCGCAAATTTCACCTGTTTCCATGCGATTTTTACGGGGGCTTTTCTATGAAGCGGGCTCCCGTTTGTACCATCTTGCCCAGCGCCGGATTTAAATCTTCTCTTTTTGAGCCTTGGATGACAGGTAGTCAAAACATAGGAGCCACGTGTTTCCTATTTGATCAGGTAAATATCCACCGGGTTTTTGCGGCCTTTTATCTGGACGGGTTGGGGCCGTTTGGCAAGGAGGTTTTCGGTCTGGCTTT
>JAFLJU010000173.1 GCA_022712835.1 Desulfobacteraceae bacterium | reverse complement strand
AAAGGGAATTGTTTTAATCCTTTTGATGGTCTTTTCCCAGGTGAAAATTAACCCAGGAAGACCCTTTGTTCAACTCCCACATCCGTGGGGGAACAAAATCATTACCCAGGGTATGGCCCATGCCACAATGCTTGAGCCGTTTATATGCCCGAACCCAGACGCAAGATCTGTCTGGATTCACTTCGCAAAAACCATCCCGGCTACCTCCGCAGGCACCATTCCGGGTATGCTTGGGGCAACCAGACTCCGGACAGAGAAAGGCCGTGTGCTGGATGGCACAGTCCCCGCAGCTTTGACAGGAAAGCAGCGGTTTTTTCAAAGGATCTTCAAGTATCAGTTTCAGCAACCAAGCCTTGTTGTTGTTTTCCAAAAAGCCTGCCAGCTTACCATATACCGGCGCCATTCGGGCAGTTTTATCAAAGAACAAATTATGTGCGGCTTTGAGCGCCCCATGGGGAGAATGCTCTGTAAGCGTTTGTTTGATGCGGGAAGCCCATGGGACCTTCTCTTCTGGCACCTTATCTTCTGAAGCCTTCTCTTCCGGAACCAACTGGTTATCAAAACAATAATAGGCCTTGGCATCGACCCTATTGAATTCCCCAAGATAGTCTTCCCAGGAATCCTCAATTTCCTCCATCCGGTCCAGGATCGCCCCCACCGCCTTGAAACTCCTTTGGATGCCACCAATATGAATTCCGCGGTACCCAAGCCCTTTTAGGATCACCCCGAGTTTGGCGGCCCGGTCAATGGCGGTTTTCAATCCAGACCGGGGGTTGTTGTCCCACTCTTTAATCACCTGTTTAAAAAGTGTGTCCGGCACATAGGCACCCGGAACCCGACCTCTGTTCATGGCCCTGGCCGATCGGGGGCTCAACAGGTAAACCGACCCCATCACCGGTTGATTCATCTGCTTTTGACTAAGATGGGTGATCAGTTCTTTAAATTTTTTCACATCATATCCCAACTGGGTAATGACAAATGAGGCACCTGCATCCAGTTTTTTATCCAACTTGTTATACTGGGCAAAGGTTTCTGCCTCGGTGGTTTTAAACGGAGAAACCGCGCACCCGGTAAAAAAAAGATCGGGGTCCCCTGCCAGACGTTTTTGGTCAAATGACTTGAGCAGGGTGGTCAGGAGGACGGAATCAAAATCGAATACCGGTTTTCCCTGCCCCCCAAACCCCTTCCCCGAATAATCTCCGGTCAGGGCCAGGATATTTTTCATTCCCATACGGGCCAATTGGAGTGCCCGGCTTTCCATGCCCACCCGGTTCATATCCCGGCAGGTAAAGTGGACAATCACATCCATCCCGTATTTAAAAATTTCATACCCCAGAACATCCGGGCTCAAGGAGGGGTTGCCCCCGGGATTGTCGGTTATGGAAACCGCGCAGATCCGGCCATCGTCAAAGGCATCCTTTGCAATCCCTTTTAAGGTATCAATGCTTTGGCCAAATGATTCCCGGCCCGGAACCAATTCAAGGGTGACCACAAAATTTTTGGGGTTTGAAATTTCGTCACTGAAAATTCGAAGCATATTTATCCTTATTATTGAGTTATCTTTTTTATCCCACAATTATATTTATCATACCCTAAATTTTATGCCAATGAACTTGATCTATATCAAAAACACCCCCCCCATTGTAAAAAAAGAGTCCAGGGGTCGGGTCGAATGAACTAATTTATCCCAAATAAAGCGCAAGATATATCCTTGACTTATAAACTATTTATTTGACAAACCCTATTCCTTTACTAGATTACCTTAGGTACCGCAGATTAAATAAATTGGGCGTACCGAATGAATAAACAGGAGATCAAAATGAAAGTTGTTTTATTACAGGGCAGTGCCAGAAAAAAAGGGAATACCGCAAAGGCCCTTGGTTGGGTCGAACAAGAATTGTTAACCCAGGGACATGAAGTGGAATCCATCTATCTGAATTCCAAAATCCTCAAAGGATGTTTGGGATGCGCAAAATGTAAAGACACCCCAAATGAAGTGGGGTGTGTTCAAAAAGATGACATCCAGGATATCCTGGGGAAAATGGTCAATGCCCAGGCCGTGGTATTTGCCTCTCCTCTCTATTTCTGGGGGGTCACCGCCCAGCTCAAGGCCGTAATTGACAGGACCTACAGCCTTTACACCAACTATCATAAGCCAGGCCATGCTTCCCTTATTGAGGGACAACGCCAGGCCCTTCTGGTCACCGGCGGCGGCCCCTGGGACAACAATGCGGAAGCTACATTTACCGCATTTTCAAGGATACAAAACCCCCACAAAGCAATCCATGCTGGTGAATTATTCATCGGAAATTGTACCACCCCCGGGGACATGGATAAAACGACCGAGACAAAAGTTATTGAATTTGCCCGTAAAATAGTTGCATGACCCGGCAAAAGACCATGATTTCAAAACTCTGAATTATAGAGGAAGTATCAAATGAAACATCTAAAATTATTATTGTTTATGCTGGTATGTTTCCTGGTAGCCGGGTCCTTCTCCCCGGTATCTGCCGACAGCTATTCAAAGACCCTATCTGTCTTCAGACAATCCCCATCTGTCCAGCCTTTTTTTGAAAATTGCTATGGATATGCCCTGTTTCCATTGGTGGGAAAAGGCGGGTTTGTGGTGGGGGGCGCCTATGGAGAAGGCCAGGTATACAAGCAAGAGACACTGTCCGGCAAAACCTCTCTGGTAAAACTAAGTGTTGGATTTCAACTGGGGGGACAGGCCTTTTCCGAGATAATTTTTTTCAAGGACCAGCGCTCCTATAACGAATTCACCAATGGAAGTTTTGAGTTTGACGCATCCTTGTCTGCCGTGGTCATTACAGCCGGCGTACAGGCCAAGGCAGGGACCGAAGGGGGAACCGCCAGTGTCACGGCAGGCCCTGTCACGGGAGCCCAGGCGGAAACCAAGTATACCAAGGGGGTTGTTGTCTTTATCCATGCCAAGGGCGGGTTAATGTATGAAGCGGCCATCGGCGGCCAGAAATTTTCCTTTGCTCCCCTATAACCTGTAACGATAGACCTGTAAAACAGACCTAATAGAATAAATCTGTAAAAAACAGTTTAAAACCCGGCCCGGAAAAAGGCCGGGTTTTCATTATTTCTTGAGTACCGCGACAATCTGCGAAGGCTCAGGGCGATTGGTATGATTGGTATCTACAAACTCATACAAAATAGTGCCGTCCCTGCCAATCACATAGGTGGCGGGTATGGGCAATTCAAAACTGTCATCCCCGTTGGATTTCGGCAGATCGATCCCGAATCCTGCATATATGGGCTTCAATTCTTCGGCCAGGGCAAATACCAAACCAAAATCCTTTGCCGTTTGATTACCCGCATCATAAAGCACCTCAAAATCCAGACCTGTTTGGGCGGTCAGATCCAATGTCTGTGCGGGTAGCTGGGGAGAAATCGCAACCAGATTGGCGCCCAGTTCTTTTATTTTGTCCAATTCAAGCTGCAGGACCTGCAGCTCCACTTTGCAATAAGGTCACCAACTACCCCGGTAAAAACTGATCACCAGCGGCCCCTGGGCAAGAAGATTGGCAGAAGAAACCCGGGTTCCCTTTGTATTGACCAATTCAAAGGCCGGCGCTTTATCCCCGATTTTTAGTGCCCTCTCCGCAATCCCGGATTGTTTGAGTTTTGTCATGGCATTGGCCATGATGGTTGCCTTATCCGCAGGTATCATCTTTGCTGACTTGGCCCGTAATTGGTTCAATTGATCCTGAAGTCCCATGGGAATCTCCTTTTTTCATGATGGTTTTGGCTGATCGTAATATGAAGGCTGATCGTAATATACAAGGATAACGCCCATCTTGGAAAAATCAAACTTTATTTTTCCCAAAAGAATAGCTGGATTCGGGAAAACCTTGACTTGGGAGAGGATTTGCCCGATAGTAAGCCCATTGATCAAGGCCATTTGGCCCGGCAAAAACGCCTGGCATAATCGCCTGGCATAATCGCCTGGCATAATGGCCCGGCAGATCTGGAAACCCCATGAATGAAAACGCAATTTACATATTAATCATCCATATAAGTGCCATTGTCGCCGATATTCTGGTAATAAGTGCTCTAGGGCACATGGTTTACCAGCGAAGGGAACCCACCAGCATGATTGCCTGGCTTCTGGCCATTATCCTGCTCCCCTATATTTCGGTGCCTTTGTATTTTGTGTTCCGGAGCCGGAAGCTAAAGAAAAAGACCAAGACCCCTATTGAGCTGGCATGCAAGGGCGAGGTTGCCCCTGAAAATGCCACTGACCTTGACATGATCCTGAGGGGAAACGGTATTGCCGGTGCCACCCGGGAAAATCGGTTTGAATTTTATACCGATGGGGTGGATGCCTATACCGTCTTGATGGCCCAGATTAAGGGCGCAGAAAAACAGATCCTGATTTCCACCTATGTGTTCAGCTCGGATGAAGTGGCCAAATCGATTCTACAGGAACTCGCCCAAAAAGCCGCCCAGGGGGTGAGTGTCAAACTGCTCATCGACAGTATCGGCTCCCTGCCCCTCTATCTTTTCCAAAAGCCATTAAAAGCCCTTAAACAAGCCGGTGGGCAGGTGGCCTTTTATATGCCCCCCCTGACCCGGCCCTTTCAAAACTATATCAACCTGCGAAATCATCGGAAAATTTTCCTCTTTGACGGCAAAACTGTCCTGGCCGGAGGGATGAATCTTTCCCGGGAATATATGGGCCCCACCCCCTGTGATGACCGGTGGCAGGATATCCTTTTTTCAATCCAGGGGCCTGCGGTTTTCCACTACAGAGAAATTTTCACCGAAGACTGGAACCATACCGCCAGGGAAAAACTGGCGCAGCCCAGACAACTGACTTTTTCAAAGGGAGATACCGACATACAGGTGGTCCCTTCCGGGCCGGATGTTCCCAGCGATGCCCTTTACGAGGTCCTTTTAACCGCTGTATTTGCAGCAAAAAAACGAATCTGGATCGTTACGCCTTATTTTGTGCCGGACAAAAGTCTGATGCAGGCCCTGATTAGTGCCCGGCACCGGGGGGTGGAGATCAAACTGATCACCCCGGCCAGCTCAAACCACCTAATCGCAGATCTGGGCCTGTCCAGCTATCTGAGGGAATTGTCTGCCAACTGCATCGAGGTTTGTCTTTTCCAGGAAGGAATGATCCATGCCAAAGCCATTTTGATTGATGAAAAAGGGGTGATGATGGGATCTGCCAATATTGACCAGCGGAGCCTGTTTTTAAACTATGAGGTGGTCAGCTTTATCTATTCGAAAGAGATCATTGTTGAAAGTGAATTATGGATGAACAGACTCCTTGAAAAATGCCATGGTCAGATGAAACCGGCAAGTAATTGGCGAAAAATGGGTGAAAACTTAATGAGCATATTTGCTCCCCTGCTATAGACCATGCTAACCCCCTCAAACCCCCTGATACACTCCCCGGTTCTTTTTGAAAAAGCCGTCATCCCCGATGAATTTAATCTGTTGTGCTGGAACGTCCACAAGGAAAACCTGAAAAAAAACTTTTCCAGCCTGATCCGGGAGTGGAAAAAAAAA
>JAFLJU010000404.1 GCA_022712835.1 Desulfobacteraceae bacterium | reverse complement strand
AATAAGGAAATCATAATGATTAATACGCAAAGACTGGGTGATTGTTTCAAAATGCTTGCTCAGATTGATTCAGAATCATACCACGAAGCCAAGATTTCCAAAGTGCTTGAGAAAATTTTATTGGAATTGGGTGCCAGTGTCTGTTTTGATGATGCCGCCCAAAAGGTGGGGGGAAACTGTTCGAACCTGGTGGCAAAATTTAAAGGCACAAAGGATGTCCCTGCCTTGTTTTTGTCCGGTCACATGGATACCGTTCTGCCGGGAAAAGGGGTGAAGGTTCAATTTAAAAATGGTATTTTCACAAGCGATGGCACCACCATTTTAGGGGGAGACGACAAGTCGGCCCTGGCCATTATTTTAGAGGTGATGAGAGTGGTGAAAGAAAATAATCTTCCTTGCCCCCCGGTGGATATTGTGTTTACCGTGTGTGAAGAGATTGGGCTTTTGGGGGCTAAACATCTGGATTTGTCTTTGATGGATGCAAAATTTGGCTATATTCTGGATTCCACGGACACGGAAGGGATTGTTACCAAAGCCCCCAGCGCCAATAAAATCACCATTAACGTTCACGGCAAGGCCGCCCATTCAGGCGCTGCTCCGGAAAAAGGGATTTCTGCCATCTACGCGGCAGCCAAGGCGATATCAAGCCTTGCACTAGGACGGATAGATGCGGTCACCACCTGCAATTTGGGAACGATTACAGGCGGCATGGCAACCAATATCGTGCCGGATTATGTACAGATTCATGGGGAAGCCAGATCCCATGACAATGAAAAATTAAAACAGGTTACCGATAACATTATTACTGGCTTTGAGACGGCTGTGGCAAGTCTTCGCCAGGAGGGCGAATCCCTTCCCCGGGTTGAGATTGAGGTGGAGCAGGATTTTCCCAACACGAATATTCCCGAAGATCATCCGACCATTACCCTTGCAAGGAAAGCCGCCGAAAATCTTGGGCGAAAGTTGGAAAGCAAAACCATTGGCGGGGGTGCCGATGCCAATATCTTTTTTGGGAAAGGCATTGTGGCCGGTGTCCTCGGTACGGGAATGACCGATGTCCATACCCTGAAAGAATCCATTGCTCTTTCAGATATGGAAAATGCGGCCCGGTTGGTTCTTGAGATCCTTACGGTCCATGCCGCAGGAGAACTAGTATAAATGATACTTTATCTGGATCTGTTTTCCGGTATCAGCGGGGACATGACCCTTGGGGCATTGGTGGATCTCGGGGTGCCATTGGAATGGCTGGAACAAAAGCTTGCTCCCGTGTTAAGCGGATTTTCTCTTCGCAGTGAAATTGTGTTCAAACACCATTTGCGGGCGGTGAACCTGTTCGTGGATGTTAAGGATGAACTTAAGGCAAGAACTTACATGGATATCCGACAAATTATCTCATCCAGCGATCTGCCTGAATCGGTGAAAAAAAACAGTCTTGGGGCATTTGAGAAAATAGCCATGGCGGAAAGCCGTATCCACGGTAAAAAAATTGAAACGGTTCATTTTCATGAAATTGGCGGTGTTGATTCCCTGGTGGATATCATCGGCAGTTTTTTAGGCGTGGACTATTTAGGGGTGAACACCGTCATCGCCTCAAAGGTGCCTCTTGGAAGCGGATTTGTGGACTGTGCCCATGGCTCAATTCCCGTGCCGGTGCCGGCAACGCTGGCCATTTTAGAGGGAATCCCCGTAACAGGTTCCGATGCGACCACTGAGATTGTGACCCCCACAGGCGCTGCCATTGTGGCCACCCTTGCAACTTCCTTCGGCCCCATGCCGGAAATAAAGATCTCTCGCATTGGATATGGGGCGGGAAAACGGGAAACCAATTCCCGTCTGCCCAATCTGTTGCGCATGGTTCTGGGTACTGCACCTGAGGTGGAAAAGACAAAGACTGCAAAGACAGACAGCTTCCATGAACCGAGTCCGCTTAAAACCGCTCATTTGTTCCCCGATTCCCTTGAACGGGAAACGGTTTTTGTGGTCAAGACCAATGTGGATGATATGAACCCGGAAATATTGGGGTTTGTCATGGAACAGCTTTTTGAAAAAGGGGCACTGGATGTGACCTTCACCCCGGTTTATATGAAGAAAAACCGGCCCGGCACCAAAATTGAAGTGATTTGTCGTGGTCAGGAGCTTGAGGTGTTATCCCGTTTGATCTTGACCCAGACCACGGCCATTGGTCTGCGGTACCATGAATGCAACCGTTTGGTTCTGGCCCGGGAGGGGGTGACCCTGGAGACCAGTTTGGGTCGGATTCTGGTGAAAAAAATCACAGATCCTGAAAAAAGGATTCGATTTGTGCCGGAATATGAGGCATGTAAACAAGTGGCCCTTGAACAGGATCTGCCCTTGCAGGATGTTTATGCCAGGGTGATGGCAGAGGTGAATCCCCTTGACAGGGGGTAGGGCCAAGATATACAAAATGAATTTAGGGGATATGAAACCAAAAAAGATGCACCTGTTTGATCGACTGATACTTTTGGGGGCGCATGGATTTGGCCTGGGCCGCATACCCGTGGCGCCTGGCACCTTCGGGACCCTGGCTGCCATACCTTTGATCTGGTTGATGGGATGGATGACCCCGGGCCCCATGGCTTTTTTTCTGGTCAGCCTTATCCTTTTCTCCGTGTATCTTGCGGACCGCGCTGCCGAACTCATGGGTGAAAAGGACCCGGGCAGTATTGTGATTGATGAAATAGCCGGGTTTTGCGTCACCATGACCCTGGTTCCCATAAATTGGTGGAGCATAGCCTTTGGGTTTGTGGCCTTTAGATGCTTTGATATTTTGAAACCGGTTCCGGTGAAATATTTTGAAAATAAATTTTCAGGTGGTGCTGGCATTGTTTTGGATGACATCATGGCAGGAGTGCTGGCAGCACTTGTGCTCAAATTTTTATATATAGTGGGTTTGTTTTAGGAGAAAAGGCATGGAAAAAAATTCAGACAAGGAAAAAGCAGTCCAGACAGTCATGAGCCAGATTGAACGTCAGTTCGGCAAAGGCTCTATCATGAAACTGGGTGGCAGGGAAGTGGAGGCAGTTCCGATTATACGTACGGGGTCCCTGGCCCTGGACAAGGCTTTAGGGGTGGGCGGATATCCACGCGGCAGGGTCATTGAAATTTATGGTCCTGAATCTTCGGGGAAAACAACTCTGGCCCTCCATGCCGTGGCAGAAGCCCAGAAAAGTGGGGGGATTGCCGCTTTTATTGATGCCGAGCACGCCCTGGATGTTTCCTATGCCAAACGCTTGGGCGTGGACTGCGACGAGCTTTTGATCTCCCAACCGGATACCGGTGAGCAGGCTCTGGAAATTGCGGATATGCTTGTCAGAAGCGGGGGGATCGACATCATGGTCGTGGATTCGGTGGCAGCTCTTGTGCCCCGGGCTGAAATTGAAGGAGATATGGGGGATTCCCACATGGGACTCCAGGCACGGCTCATGTCCCAGGCCCTGCGGAAACTCACCGGTACCATCGGCAAAACCCAAACCACCCTTATTTTTATCAACCAGATTCGGATGAAGATCGGTGTGGTTTACGGCAACCCCGAGACCACCACCGGTGGTAATGCCCTAAAATTTTATGCCTCCATGCGTCTTGAAATCCGAAAGGCGGCTGCCATCAAGGAAGGGGATAATATTACCGGTAACAGAACCAAGGTTAAGGTGGTGAAAAACAAGCTGGCCCCCCCCTTTAAAAATGTGGAGTTCGATCTCATGTTCGGGGAAGGGATCTCCCGGACCGGGGATTTGCTGGACATGGGAGTTGAACTTTCCATCGTTGATAAGAGCGGGTCCTGGTACTCCTTTGACGGGGAACGGATTGGCCAGGGCCGGGAGAATGTAAAGGTCTTTTTTCTGGACAACCCGGATATATTTAAAAAAATAGAAATTAAAGTCAGAGAAGCCCTGGGGATTTCAGATGCGCCTCCCAAAAAGGGATCCAAGGCCAAAGAATAATTTGGGGTATAAGCCAGGCGTTGAAACCAGAAGCCAAGACCAGAAGCCAAGACCAGAAGATATGACCAGAAGATATGACCAGAAGATATGACCAGAAGATATGACCAGATGTTATGACCAGATGTTATGACCAGAAGCTAAGATCGAAAGATCAGGATTAGGATCAGGATCGGGAGCGAAAACCAGGAGCGAAACTTATGACAGGTAATGAAGCCAGAAAAGTCTTTTTAGAATATTTTAAAAAACATAACCACCAGCAGGTTCGGTCCTCCTCCCTTGTCCCCCAGGATGACCCGACGCTTTTGTTTGTCAATGCGGGAATGGTCCAGTTCAAACGGGTGTTTACCGGGGATGAAAAACGGGAGTATAACAGGGCGGTTACCTCCCAGAAATGTGTCCGGGCTGGCGGCAAGCACAATGATCTTGAAAATGTCGGATATACGGCACGTCATCATACCTTTTTTGAAATGCTGGGTAATTTTTCCTTTGGGGATTATTTCAAGGACCAGGCCATTGAAATGGGGTGGGATCTGTTGATCAACGGGTATGGATTTGACAAGGAAAAACTTCATGTCTCGGTCTATCTGGACGATGACGAAGCATACAACATCTGGCGGGACAAGATCGGAATCCCTGAAAATAGGATCTCCCGCCTGGGGGAAGCCGATAATTTCTGGTCCATGGGTGATACCGGCCCCTGCGGGCCGTGCAGTGAGATCCACATTGACAGGGGAGAGGGATTTGGTTGTGGCGGAAAAGATTGCGCCGTGGGCTGTGATTGTGATCGATGGCTGGAATTGTGGAACCTGGTTTTCATGCAATTTGAAAAGGCCGAAGATGGCACGATGACCCCCTTGCCCAAGCCCAGTATCGATACGGGTCTGGGGCTTGAGCGGGTCATTTCCGTTCTCCAGGATGTTCCCACCAATTATGATACGGATCTGTTTATTCCCATTATGGAAAAGGTGGGGCAGCTTTCCGGACGCAAGCGCAATGAGTCAAGTCTGGTGGAAGTGGCCATGAAGGTAATTGCCGATCATTCAAGGGCAGCGGCCTTTTTGATCTGTGACGGTGTGTTGCCTGCCAATGAAGGACGCGGCTACGTATTGCGTCGCATCATGCGCCGGGCCATCCGATACGGCAGAAGCATCGGCCTTGTAAAACCCTTTCTTCATGAAACTGTTCAGACGGTGTTCCAGATCATGGATGAGGCCTATCCCGAACTCAAAGAGTCTGCCGCCTTTATCCTCAACGTGGTGAAAAACGAGGAAGAAAAATTTTTGGAAACCCTGGGGACGGGGATGAAACTTTTAGAGGCCACCATTGAGGATACCCGAAAACAAGGAAAATCAACCATTCCAGGAAAGGTTATCTTCAAACTTTATGATACCTTTGGGTTTCCCGTGGACATCATCGCAGACCATGTTAAGGAGATGGATATCGACCTGGACATGGAGGGGTTTGATGCTGCCATGGCACAGCAGAAGGAAAGATCCAGATCCACCAAGAAATTTGCAGGTGTGGGCGAGGCTTACAAGCCGTTGACTTCCAATGGGGTGAAGACCGTTTTCGCTGGATATGACGCCCTGGAAGTTTCCTCCTATGTGTTGATCCTGGTGCAAAATGACAAGGAGCTTGCGACGGCCAAAAAGGGAGATGAGATTGAGGTGGTAACCGCCCAGACCGTCTTCTATGCCGAATCCGGCGGTCAGAGTGGGGATGCCGGAATTTTTGAAAATGAGAATTGTCTCATTGAGATCCAGGACACGGTTGCGGATCCTTCCGGGCTTTCCATCCACAAGGGAATCGTTGTTTCCGGTAAGTGTGAAAAGGGGGATGTTTTTACCCTGAAGGTGGATTCTGTAAAAAGGCGGGCAACTGCGGTGAACCATTCGGCCACCCATATCCTCCATTCCTCCCTTAGAAAGGTTTTAGGAGATCATGTCAAGCAATCCGGGTCCCTGGTCACCGATACACGGCTGCGGTTTGACTTTACCCATTTTTCCGCCATTGGCTCCGACGAGCTTTTGGCTGTTGAAAATGAGGTGAACGAAAGAATCCGGGAAAACCATCGGATCACAACCCGGGAAATGGACATGGATGAGGCGGTTCGTGACGGTGCCACCGCCCTGTTTGAAGAAAAATACGGGGATGTGGTGAGGGTGGTTTCCCAGGGGGAGTTTTCCCGGGAACTTTGCGGGGGGACCCATACAAAGTTTACAGGGGATATCGGGCTGTTCAGGATATTGTCCGAAGGCGGCATTGCTTCCGGGGTGCGACGGATTGAAGCCGCCACAGGTAAGATTGCCCTGGATCGGGTCCATTCTGATCAAGCCGTAATGGAAGCACTTGCATCTCTTGTCAAGGCAAATCGTGAAAATGTGGTGACCCGTGTGGATGCATTGGTGCAGGAGAAAAAAGCCCTTGAAAAAGAGTTGATCTCCATCAAGGCCAAACTTGCCTCCAAGTCTGTTAGCACCATCGAAGAGGATATCCGGGAACTCAACGGTATCAAGGTGCTGGCCAAACGGGTGGAGATAGAAAATCCCTCCCAGACACCACCGTTACCAACGTTATAGAAACATCGGTGAATTCAACACCAGGTATTGAACATATTACCTCACGATCCGCCCCCGGTGTTTCCGTGGTCGTGATCAATTTTAAACTGAGTCGTGATGTAGATGTG